>JAHFDU010000385.1:1374-3665 GCA_023248835.1 Myxococcales bacterium
TACCGACACTGTGCGATCATTTTCAAAACAGTAAATGTGCATGCTGGGATTGTTGCAGCTGGTGCCGCCGATGTGGGTCCAGGCCTCACTTCCACCGAGCGTAGACCCAGTGGTCGCCAGATCGAGATTGCTCACTGAAGTCCAATCATTGCACGCCAAGTTGGAATCGAGCCGGCCCGACGCATCCGTGCCGGTTACCACCACGGCCGACAAAGAAACGACATGTCCAAATTCGTCCAAGTTCAGCGGATACAAAATCGCGCCGGCCGCGCTGGAAAGCGCTGTCACCTGATCAGCAAACGACTTGCCATCGGTGCGAACCCACCCGCGCTTGCCCATGAGACGGGTCTTGGCGTCGACCGTTGAAGTCGACAGCCAAGCCACATAGCTGCCCGGTAAACGGGCTGCCTGCGCCCGCGCGTTGCAAATTTGATCAGCGCCGTCGAGTCCGCCGAGATTGCCGTTGTAGGTGGTCGAAGTGATGAACGCAAAATTTGGCGTGGCCGCAAAATCTACACCAGAGAAATCGGGCGGCGGCGGCGACAAATCGACCAAGTCAGCCACCGTCGCGTCCACCATATCGACACTGCCGTCATTGGCATCAACTGTCATCGGCAAATCGATCGCCATGTCGTTCATGCTGTCGCCCAACGTCACCGATAGATACGTGGTTTCACTGCGCGTGAGCGTGACCTCCTGCGCACTTGCTTTGCCGACGCGTTCGCCGTGCTCGTCAAATGCACTCACCTGCAACGACAGTTTTCCGGTCGCATCCATGAACTGGAAATTGGCGTCGGTAAAGGGATCAATAGAGATTGAAGCATCGCCGGCCTCTCGCAACCGCGAGGTGTGGCTCTTGTCGCCTTGGGTGAAGGTGACGTCAACGGCAAAGATCGGCGTCATGATCGCCGCACCCCTGTAAATGGTCAGGTGCAAATAGGTCCCGCCGTCGCTGCAGGCAGACATCGCAGCCACCACTAGCCAGAGAGGGAAAAGCCCAAGCCGCACCGCGGCAGTATATCTCGCGTTCGCGCCAAAAACCTACAAAACAAGTCGTGCGAGTTTATATAAATGGCCATGATTGGACTTCCGGGCGCCCATGCGCCGACGATTTCCCTGCTTTACAGTTGGTCCGACTCGCCCTAAAACTAAGGCGCCAAGCGAATGCCGCCGATGCTACGAGAAGACCACCATCAGATACGCCATAGCGTGCGCGAGTTTGTCGAGCGCGAGGTAGTTCCGATCGCCGATGAGCTCGACAATGCGGAAGCCGAGATCCCGCTTCCGATCATTGCCAAGATGGCCGAGCTCGGCTTTTTCGGCCTGATTTTTCCCGCCGAATATGGCGGCATGGGACTCGACGCCACCGCGATGGCGATCGTCACCGAAGAGTTGTCGCGCGGCTGGCTTTCTGTCGGCAGCGTGATGACGCGCATGCTCATCACCGGATCGCTTGTCTTGTCGAGCGGCACCGACGAACAAAAGCGGACATTTTTGCCCAAAATCTGTTCGGGGCAGTGGCTCACCGCCGCTGCCTTCACCGAACCCGACGTTGGCAGCGACACCGCAGCGATGAAATTGCGCGCAGTCAAGGAGGGAAATCAATACAAACTTTACGGCGAAAAAACTTGGTGTACCTTCGCCAATCGCGCCCACGTTCTGACTGTCCTGGCGCGTACCGATCCCGACGCCAAGCCGCCGCACAAGGGATTATCGCTTCTGCTGGTCGAAAAACTCCCCGGCGACGGTTTTCACCCGCCGGAGCTCGGTGGAAGCGCAATTCCGACCATTGGTTATAAAGGAATGAAGTCCTATTCGCTCGGATTCGACGGCTACAGCTGCCCGGTCGAGAACTTGCTCGGTGGCGTTCCCGGTCGCGGCTTTTATCAGTTGATGGCGACCTATGAATACGCCCGCATTCAAACTGCCGCCCGGGCGGTCGGCACCGCTCAAGCCGCCTATGAAGCCGCGCTCAAGTACGCGCAGGAGCGCGTCCAGTTCGGCAAACCGATCGCCGAGTTTCAGGTGATTCGGCACAAACTCGCACACGCCGCCACCGAGATCGAAGCGGCGCGCCAGCTCTGCTACTACGCCTGCTCGCAAAAAGACTCGGGCAAGCGATCCGATCTCGAAGCCGGCATGGCCAAAGTGTTCGCCGCCGAGATGGCCGAGCGCGTGACCTCGGAGATGATGCAGATTTTCGGCGGCTACGGATATTCTCGCGAATATCCGGCGCAGCGCTTTTGGCGGGACGCTCGCGTGTTCCGCATTTTCGAAGGCACCAGCGAGAT
>JAHFDU010000063.1 GCA_023248835.1 Myxococcales bacterium
GACGGTGCGCAGCGCCGCCACCACCTCTTCTGCGGATTGAGGCCGGCGCTCGGGTTCGCGCTCGAGACAGCGCAAAATCGTGCGCGCCCAGTTCTCGTCGAGATCGGCGGCAAACTTGCGCGGCGAAGGTGGCGCCTCTTGCAGACGCTTGAGCGCCGTCAGCATCGGCGTATCGCCGACAAACGGCAGCCGTCCCGCCACCATTTCGTACAGGACGATGCCGAACGCATAAATGTCCGCCGGCCGTCCGACCTCGTACCCCGCCACCTGCTCGGGCGCCATGTAGGCGGGGCTGCCGAGCAACTTGCCGCTTTCGGTCATCGACGAAAAATGGTCGCGCGGCAGCGCGCCGCGCGCCAAACCAAAATCGGTGACCACCGCGCGAGTGGCGCCGTCGGCATCGACCAACATCACGTTGGGGCTCTTGAAGTCGCGATGGACGACGCCGGCACGATGAGCCGCATCGAGCGCCGAAGCCATCTGCTCCGCCAGCGGCAGCGCGGCTGACATGGGCAGGCGGCCGCGCGCAATCCGCGCACTCAAGGTTTCGCCCTCGAGAAATTCCATGCTGAGAAAAGTGATGCGTTCACCGCTCGGTAGCGCATGAAAACCAACATCGAAAATGCGGCAAACATTCGGGTGCGTTACTTGCCGCGCAAAGTAGGTCTCGCGCCGGAAGCGTTCGCTGACGCGCGAATCATTGGCGATCTCTGGTCGCACGGTTTTGAGCGCGACGCGCACCCCGAGCACCTCGTCGGTGGCGGCGATTCGGGCGCTTGCGACGAGAGCAAAGTGGCGGGAGATGTTCACAACTGTGGGCGCTGTGGCCACGACTGCACCCTGCTTGCTAATGTTGCGCAGGTGAGCTGCACCGCCGGACAGTGCGTCGTCAATTCCTGCATTGCCGATCGCGCGCACTGTAGCTCCAACATCGACGACGGCTGCGAAACCGATATCTCCAAGCCCGAACATTGCGGCGGTTGCAATTCGGCTTGTGGCGCGGCTGCGCCGTTGTGTTCGAGCGGCGCCATACACAGCTGCGTTGCAAGTTGCAGCGGTCAGACGCCGACGCAATGCGGCCAGAGTTGTGTGGATACCCAGAGCGACATTCACCACTGCGGCAGCTGCGACAAGATGTGCACCGCGCCCGCCAATGCCACAGCGACCTGTGCAAGCGGAGTTTGCGGATTTTCTTGCGGCGGCATGCTGCCCGACAAATACGGCAATGGATGCGTCGACTTTCAGAGCGACCTGCACAACTGCGGCAGCTGCGGCAACGATTGCTCATCCCAAGGATCATCGAGCTGCAAATCCGGCAAGTGCAGCGCGCTCTCGGTCGCTGTGCGCTTGGTCGCTGCCGGCGATGGTCACACTTGCGTCGTCACCGATTCCGGCGCGGCGCAGTGCTGGGGCTCCAATAGCGACGGCCAGCTCGGCAACGGCACGTCCGCCTACAGCAGCATCCCTGTTTCAGTCACCGGGCTGTCTTCGGGTGTCACCGCAATCAGCGCTGGGGGCGCCCAGACCTGCGCGCTCATGAACACCGGCGGGGTCAAGTGTTGGGGCACTGTAGGCGGCAACACCCCCACCGACGTCTCTGACCTTACCTCCGGCGTCGCCGCGATCTCCGTTGGCTGGTTGCACATCTGCGCGGTGCTGTCGACTGGCGCGGCCAAGTGCTGGGGCAAGAATTACTACGGCCAGTTTGGCAATGGGCTCTCTGGCGACGTCAGCAGCGTTCCGGTCGACGTCTCAGGGCTCGCTTCGGGCGTCGCAGCGATTAGCGCCGGGTACGCTCATACCTGCGCTCTGTTGCATTCGGGTGGCATCAAGTGCTGGGGCGACGGCCTCTACGGTGACCTCGGTATTCTCACCTGGGCCAGCGTGACGCCGGTCGACGTCTCAGAGCTCACCTCTGGCGCCGCTGCAGTCAGCGCCGGCAACTTCCGCACTTGCGCGCTCACCTCCTCAGGCGGGGTCAAGTGCTGGGGCTGGGGCAATAGCGGCGCGCTCGGCAATGGTGCAACCAGCAGCAGTGCAACGCCGGTCGATGTCACTGGTGTCTCGACGGCGGTGTCGCTGAGCTTGCAAAGTAGCCATGTTTGCGTTGTGCTCGCGAGCGGAGCGCTCAAGTGCTGGGGCGGCAATGTTTACGGCCAGCTCGGCAACAACACGACAGTCGACAGCTTGACCCCAACCGACGTCAGCGGGCTTTCGTCGGGCGTTGCCGCGGTCACCACCGGCGGAGCCCACAGCTGTGCACTACTTTCGGACGGCAAACTCAAATGCTGGGGACACAACCACTACGGCCAAGTTGGCGACGGTACCAACATCGATCGCCATACCCCGGTCGATGTTGTGGGATTTTAGGTTCAAAAGCCGCGCGCCAGCCGACCACCAGGTGGCTGTTATGCTACTTGAGAGGGAACGGTGCCCCGATCGCCGAGCAATAACGCTGCAGCGTCGAGACTCTTACATCGCCGCCGGCTTCGAGCTTGCTGACAACTGACGCAGACGTACTCATGCGCGCCGCCAGAATCTGCTTGGCTTCGTCCAATTCCATTCGCCAAAAAGTTTATCACGCCTGAAGCAGGTGTTCCCTTCCGATTCCGCAAGGCTAGAATACTTCGATCGATTCGACGATGGGCAACGCGGATTTCAGTACGAATGCGATCGCGCGACGCCTTGGCGATCCAATTTTAGTTACATGTTACATTAACTATTTGATTTTACTGTGTAAAATTTACTGTGTAAAAAATATAGTTTATTTATTTACAAAATAACGTAATTTAGTTAACATAATTATTCGCCATAATTAATTGGCAAGGAGGCACCCGAAACATGAAAAAGTTCACCCGTCTTTCCCTGTTGTTCACGCTCTCATTTGGCTGCGGCGCACCGGAGGACATTAACCTCGGCGAGTCCGATCAATCGATTATTGGTGGCACCACCGACACCGGTGACCCGGCGGTGATGATGCTGCTTGGCATGAAGCCCAATTCGAACTGCGCGACGCTGTGCACCGCAACCTTGGTTGCGCCGAACGTCCTGCTTACCGCAGCTCACTGTGTGAGCCCGCAAACGCTCGGAAATGGAATCACTTTTCGCGTTTACCAGAATGATGGCGTCTATACCAAGCCACTCAAATGGGAAGCGGTCAAAGAGGTCAAATACGATACCCAGTTCAACGTCAATCGCCTCGAGCTTGGTCACGACATCGCAGTGGTGATTTTGCAGAAGCCAATCACCAACGTAAAGCCGGTGCCGTGGAATGGCAGCGCGTTTACACAGTCGATGACCACGACTCCGACTCGTCTGGTTGGGTATGGCGCGAGCAGCGGCACCGGTGCTGGTTATGGTACCAAGCGGCAAGCCACCACCTACGCCGACTCTTTCAACAGCGTGCTTCTGCACATCGGAAATTCACAGCGACAGACCTGCACCGGTGACTCAGGTGGCCCGGCTTTTATGAAGATCGGCGGCGTCGAGACTCTCATCGGAGTGACCTCGTTTGGCTACGCCGGTTGCGTCTACGGCGGATATGACACCCGCGTCGATGTTTATCGCAGTCAGATCCAAAGCTGGTTGTCGGCCGCTTCCAAGTAGTCCTTCGATTCCGCGCTGCGCGCTCCGCTACGCAGGGGCGCCCGGAAGTCGGCGTTGATTCGCGCTTCGCGATTCTTACCACCGCCAACAGCCGACAGCTTACAGCTGACAGTGGAGAAAAATCGCAAAATCGCGTTGACCCTCCCGTAAATCGCTCTTACAAGGAGGGCGCTAGAGCAGGTGATTTCATGAATGAATCTGAAACTGTAGGCTGTCGGCTGTGAGCTGTCGGCGGCGCTCGGCCTTCCGGGCGCCCCTGCTCCGCTACGGCGGATCCTTCCGGCCGCTCGTGTTATAGAAACAATATGAAGACTGCCTCGGCGCTGCGTCAGAGTTTCCTCGACTATTTTCGCAAACAGGGCCACGAGCAGGTGCGCTCCTCTCCGCTGGTGCCGCAAAACGATCCCACCTTGCTGTTTACCAACGCCGGCATGGTGCAGTTTAAAGATGTATTTACCGGCCGCGAGTCCCGGCCTTACAAGCGCGCCACCACCGCACAAAAATGCGTACGCGCCGGCGGCAAACACAACGATCTCGAAAACGTCGGGCGCACCGCGCGGCATCACACTTTTTTCGAAATGCTCGGCAATTTTTCGTTCGGCGACTATTTCAAGGCCGATGCGATCGCGTTCGCGTGGGAGCTGCTCACCCAAGAGTGGGCGATCGATCCCAAGCGCCTGGTTATCACCGTTTTCGGTGGTGACGCGGCGCTCAAACTTGGCGCCGACGACGAGGCGCGCGCATTGTGGAAAAAAGTCGCTGGTTTTTCGGACGAGCGCATCTTGGGTCTCGGCATGGCCGAAAATTTTTGGATGATGGGCGACACCGGGCCGCAGGGGCCGTGCTCGGAGATTCACTATTTCGTCGGCAACGGCGCAGCTGATCTGAAAACCTTTGGCCAAGAGCCGCGTGAAGACGGCACCGGCTGGATGGAAATTTGGAACTTGGTGTTCATGCAATTCGAACGCAAACAGAAAGATGCGTCGCTCGAGGCACTTCCGAAGCCGTCGATCGACACCGGGGCGGGCCTCGAACGCGTCGCTGCAGTGGTGGAGGGCGTGCGTTCGAACTACGACACCGCGTTGCTGCAGCCGCTGGTTGCGCGAGCCGGCGAGCTCGGCGGCAAGAGAAATCCCGTCGGAGAGGACGCGGTTTCTACCCGGGTGCTGGCCGATCACGCGCGCGCGACGACATTTCTCATGGCCGACAATGTGACGCCGTCGAATGAAGGGCGCGGTTATGTGCTCAGGCGCATCATGCGACGAGCGATTCGCCACGGTGTACGCCTCGGTCTCAAACAGGGAGACTTTGCCAAGTTGTGCAGCGAGGTGATCGCGCTGATGGGCGGCGCCTATCCCGAAGTACGAGAAGCGCGCGGCCTCATCGAGCGCGCGGTCAATGCCGAGGACCAAAGTTTTCGCCAGACCATCGATCGCGGGTTGAAACTGATCAGTGACTGGCGACAGCGTGGCGACAAACGCATGGACGGTGCAACTGCGTTCAAACTGTATGACACCTATGGTTTTCCGATCGATCTGACGCGGGTGATTGGCGAAGAGCAGGGATTTTCCGTCGACGAAGCTGGATTCGAAACCGCAATGGGTGAGCAGCGTGGCCGCTCGTCGACGTTTGCCGGCTCGGGGGAAAAAGCAGTCGACGATTTGTACAAAGTGCTGCGCGAAGAACTCGGGCCGACGCGCTTTGTCGGCTATGAGCAAGTCGCCGCTTCGTCGAAAGTGGTGGCGATTGCGCGCTCAGGTCAGCGAGTCCAGAGCGCAAGCGCAGGCGATTCGATCGCGATTATTACTGCCGCAACCCCGTTCTACGGAGAAGCCGGTGGTCAGATGGGTGACACCGGACGCATTCATGCCGCTCACCTGGCTATCGAAATCAGCGACACCGGCAAACCCGGTGGAGACTTTATTGTTCATCACGGCAAAGTGCTCGAGGGCACAGTTTCCGTCGGTGCCAGCGTCGAATTGAACATCGACGCTTCGAGGCGCGATGCCATCCGCGCCAACCATTCGGCGACGCACCTTCTCCATTTCGCTCTCAAGGAAGTGCTCGGCGACCACGTCGCGCAAAAGGGATCGCTGGTGGCGCCCGATCGGTTGCGTTTCGATTTTTCGCATTTCGCGCCACTGTCACTCGGCGAAAAACAGCGCATCGAGGGATTGGTGAATGACGAGATTCGCAAGAACATCGAATCGCAAGTTGCGATCAAATCGTTCGACGAGGCCAAACGCTCCGGAGCGGTAGCGCTGTTCGGCGAAAAGTATGGCGACGAAGTGCGGGTGATGCAGATTGGATCGCGATCGGTCGAGCTGTGCGGCGGTACGCACGTCAAGCGCTCGGGAGACATCGCTCTATTCAAGATTATTTCCGAGATGGGCATCGCCCAAGGCGTGCGCCGCATCGAAGCGGTGACGGGTGCCGGCGCGCTCGATTACGCGCAAAAGGTTGAAATGGAATTGCAAGAGGCGGCCGATCGGATTCACGCGCCGGTTTTTTCGGTGGCCGCGCAAGTCGACCGCTTGCAAAAAGAGCTCAAAGATCGCGAACGCAAAATCGAAGAGCTGCAGCGCAAGCTTGCTTCTGGCGGTGGCCGCGACCTACTTGCCGAAGCGCGCGATGTCGGTGGCGTCAAGGTGCTCGCTTCACGCAGCGACGTAGGCGACCCCAAAGCGTTACGCGAAGTCGCCGATCAGCTGCGCGATCGCATCAAGAGCGGCGTCGTGGTGCTCGGCGGGGTGGCGGGGGACAAAGTGGCGCTGGTCGCCGCGGTCACTGCGGACTTGACCGCGCGTATCTCGGCCGGAAAGATTATCGCAGAGCTGGCCAAAATAGTCGGCGGCAAAGGCGGCGGCCGACCCGAAATGGCCCAAGGCGGCGGCCCCGACGTGGAGCGGCTCGACGAAGCGCTGGCCAAGACTTACGAGCTGCTTGGGTAAATGATAAAGTAGAGATGTGAAAAGACGACGCAGCCAAGAGCGCCGCCCGACCAAGATTCGCGTCCGATTGCAGTACCGCAACATCGATGCGTTCATTCACAATTACGCGGTCAATATTTCGCGCGGCGGCATTTTTATCGTCACCAAAACCCCGCATCCGGTGGAAACTGTTCTGTCGTTTGAGTTCTTGCTGACTCCGCCGGGCGACGCGGCCACCTCGATCATTCGCGGCGAGGGCATCGTGCAATGGATTCGCGAGTATGACGAGACCACGCCCGATCATGCGTACGGCATGGGAGTAAAATTCACCTATCTCGATGCCGAAAGTCGCGCCCTGATTGAGCGTGTAGTCACCGCCCATTTGGCGGTGAAAGCGGGCGGCGAATCGGTCGATCAGTGGGCGCGCGCCTGGAACGTTTCGGCCGACCAGCTGCAAGAGTTACTGAACTCGTCGTCGACGGCGGTGGATTTTGAAGAAGCACTTTCCGAAATCGAACGCCGACTGAAGCGAAACTAATTCACACGTTGATACCCTTCTTGTAGGCGAGTAGTTCGCGCTGTAGCGTGAGTACCAGTTGGTTGGCTTCAAGCAACTCTTTGGTACGCGAGCGGATTTGAGTCACCAATCGCTCTCGTTCACGCGCCTCGTTGTCGAGCATTTCTTGGTATTTCTCTTGAACGCTGGCTTCGTCAGTGACGTCGCGTTGGAGCTCGAGTGCGCCGATGACGTTGCCGGCGTCGTCAAAAATCGGCATCGCCGAAAGATTAAAGCGTAGCTTGTCGCCTTCGCTCGGCTGGCCCTCGATTTCATCGAGCCGGACTTGACGCTTTTCTTGCCAGCACTGCTCGGCGATGCAGCGATCTTTGCAGATGTTGAGCGCCAGTACCTCGTAGCATTTCTTGCCCTTGAGCGTGCGGGCTACCGTGCGGGGAAACAGCGAAAAAAAAGCGCGATTGTAGTCGACGATGTTGCGCTCTCCATCGCAGACAAAATAGCTGTCGAGCAGAATATCGCTCACCGGCCGAAAGCGTTCCAAAAATGCGTCGAGCGCACCCACGGACCGAATGTAGCCTGCGTTGACCCCACCGACAACTGTCGATACTCTCCTCGAGGAAGCTCATGATACGCCCCCGAGGAGCGCGCGGCATTTCGTTAAGCGTCAAGATGATCGCCACCACCACGGCGCTGGTCTCGCTTATTGTTGCGCTGTTCGGGTATTTGAATGTGATCTCGACTCGGCGCAACTTCGACGAGCAGGCGCAGCGAGAGCGGGACTCGTTTACCGAATCGCTGCGCAAGCGTGGGCTGGTCCAGACCAAGGATTTGGTGCAGCCCAGCCGCAATTCGATTTCCGAGAACGACTACTCGGCGCTGCAAAGCCTGATGCCGGAGATTGCGCGCGACGACGCCGAAGTCGCTTTCGTGTTCGTGGTCGACAAGGAGGGCACGGTGCTGGCGTCGTCACAGCCATCGCAGAACGGCAGTTCGATAAAAGATCCGTTGGTGCAAAAACTGATCTTGCTCGACGACGCGGCTGCCAGCATGCAGGAGCGACAATTGATCTTTTCACGTCCGATTAGCAGCGAAAGCGTGCGACTTGGCACCGTAGTGCTTGGCTATTCGTTGGCGCCACTGGAACGAGACCTAGCGCACATTGAGCAAAAGAAGACGTCTGCCTTTCGCCTCTCCTGGCGTCGCACGCTCGTTCTCGGTCTGTTGCTGATGCTGGCGGGCAGCGGGCTGGCAGTGTTCCAAGCGTTGCGCATCACGAGGCCGATCAAACTGCTCTCGACTAGCGCCGATCAGATCGCGCGTGGTGATTTGGAAACCCGGGTGCTGATCGAGGCCGGTGACGAGATCGGCATCCTCGGCGAGAATTTCAACCACATGGCCGATCGACTGGCGGTGCTGATGCAGGAGACCGCCGCCAAAGCGACGCTTGAAAAAGAGCTCGAGGTAGCCCGCACAATTCAGGAGACGCTGGTGCCACCGCCCGATCTGATTGAGCGCCCGTTTGTGAAGCTGGCCGGCTATTTTTTGCCGGCCTCGCATTGCGGTGGTGACTGGTGGACCATCCACGATCTTCCCGACGGCAGGATTCTGTTGGTAGTCGGAGATGTCACCGGCCATGGAGTGCCGGCGGCGATGATCACCGCTGCGGCAAAGGCGGCCTGCGACGTGGTGAGAGCGAACGAGGGCAACAAGCTGACGGTGACACGACTGCTCGAGACCATGAATCGGGCAATTTTTGAAAGTGCCAAACGCAAACTGGTGATGACCTGTTTTGCGTCGATCATTGATCCGGTCAGGCGTTGCATTACCTTTGCCAACGCCGGTCATAATTTCCCGTATCTTTTTCGCGACGGCGCGCTCGATGGCAACGATTTTCAGGTGCTGATGGCGCGCGGCAACCGCTTGGGCGATCTCGAGGCATCGAGCTACAGCGAGCGGAGCCAGCCGCTCGAACGCGGCGACGTGCTGGTGTGGTACACCGACGGAATTGTCGAGTGCGAAAATCCACGCGGCGAAGAGTTCGGCGAAAAACGTTTTCGCGCCGCGATTCGTCGCGCTGCCGCGCATGATCCCTTGGCGATGCGCGAGACCATCGTGACCACGGCCAATCAATTCTTCGCCAACCGGCCGCACAAAGACGACATCACGCTTGTCGTCGCCAGGATCGTTGCGTGAGGTGGCTGGGTCTTTTTCTCATATGTACATTGTACATACCTCCCGCTTGGGCGCAGGGGCGCCTGGGTAGTCGGTCGCCGGCACAGCAGGCAGTAGACGATGGGGTGACGGCGCTGGAGACCCAAGATTTTGCGGCGGCGCTACAGAAGTTTAGCGAGGCGATTCGGCTCGACGACAAGCTCTCGGATGCCTACTGGCGTCTTGGCGCGCTGTATCATTATCAGAAGCGCTACGTTGACGCAGTCGAAGTTCTGCGTCGCTGCCCTGACCAAAACAACATCTATGTTCAAGAGCAGCTGGCGCTCAATCTGTATCGAACCGCGGTGCCACCGCCGAGCGAAGCGTTGCGGCTATTGGTGACGGTTGCCGATCGCCGTCCGGAGGCGGTTGCGGTCGATCTCTTGCTCGGCCAGCACTATTACAAAAGCGACCCGGCACGCGCCGCGCGTGCGTTAGAGGCCTATTTTCGTTTTCGCCCGCCGACTGCGACCGACGGTGATTCTAATGCGCATCTTTTGCTCGGCAGCGCGTATGCCAATGAGAAGAACTGGGAGGCGGCTGAGCACGAGATCGCACCGCTGCTCGCGCAGAAACCGGACGACCGCGCTGCGCAGATGATGATGGCGACCGTCTTGGTAGGCCAGGGCAAGTGCGGGCTGGCGTTGTCCAAACTAGAGGCGCTCCGGACGCAGGCAAGTGCGCAGCCGGCGATCTATTTCAACCTTGCGTCGTGTTATTTGCTCCATGGCGATGTGACGCGCGCTAGAGTCGATGCTGCCGCCTTTTGTGGGGCGCGCCCTAAGGACGCGCGCGGCCACGCGCTGTATGGCGACGTTGTTCGCACCGCGGGCGATGCCGCAGCTGCGGCGGGCGCCTACGAAGAGTCGCTTGCGCTAGACGCGACAAACGAGGCTGTCGAATTGCGGTTGGCGCGGGTGGAGATCCCGCTGGGCAGGTTGGTCGAGGCCCGCACCATCGCAGAGCGACAGGCCAAAGATCACCCAGACGACGTGGAGATCCTGGCGACCGAGGTGGAGGTGTGGGTCGCGGCGGGAGAGCCTGAGTCGCGGGTTGCAGTCTTGGTCGACAAGTTGCGCGCACACACCGAGAGTACCGAAGCCCAGTTGCAAGCCGGGCGAGCGCTCGCTCACTGGCTTCACGATGAGACAGCGATTGTGCCGCTGCGTCGGGCGTTGGCGCTCGATCCGCGGCGTAAAGAGGCCATGGTGGCGTTGGCCGCTTCGCTCTCGCGTCTTGGCGGCCGAGCGCTTAAGGCCGGTCAAGTGGAAAAAGCGGGAAAGCTCGTCGACGAGGCGGCTGAGCTGCGTCCGGACGTGCGCGCGTTTGCGCGCAATGCGGCGCTGGTGAAAATCATCAGCGGAAAATTCGAAGAGGCTCGCGTTCAGCTCGAGCCGCTCGCAAAAAAAGAGCCTGACGCGCAGACGTTGTGGCTGCTGGCGCGGACACTGTTGCAAGAGGGGAAGAGCAGCGAGGCGAAGCGTGCGTATGAAGCCGCGCGTCTTGCCGCTAAACCGAGTTCCGATGCGCGCATCCAGATCGATGCCGAGTTGGCGGCCGTTTGTGTTGCGGAAGATGAGTTTGACGAAGCAATCGCAGTTGCCGAGGAGGCGGCCGAGCTGGTGCCAGCTCGCTTGCGAACATTGGTGCTGCGCAATCTCGGCATTGCCTACTTTCGCCGCGGTCTCGAGCGATTGCGAAATGGTCATGCCGAGGCGGGAAAAACTGCGCTCAGTGATTTTTCCCGCGCCGCTTCGTTGCCGGTTTCACTGTGGACCGCCCGGGAGCGCGCCGCTCTTGGGTGCGCACAAGGGCTCGGAGCCTTGCAAGCGAAGCTGCCGGAGCAAGCAGAAGCGGCGTTTGCCAAGGCCGCGGGGCAGGGCGGCTGCGCCCTGAAACCTCCGTACGATCATTTTGGCGCCGGGTTTCTCACTGCTTATGCCGGCTATCGATCGCCGCGTAGCGTCACCAAACGAGAAGCGGCGGCCAGGACGATTGCGCAGCTGCTTCAGAAAGTGAACGGGCCTTCCGATTGGTTGCGGCAGTTGTTGTCCTCTGCTTACGAACTTTGTGCGTTTGATCATTATCAGCGCGGCAACGACAAGCACGCGCAAGAAATGCTCAAGCAGGCGTTGCGGGCTGGCGCGCGCAAACTTGGGCGCACTCTCTTGCACAATCAGGCTGTGCTCGATTTGGCTCGAGGAAAAGCGGTGGCAGCGGAAAAGTTGTTCGCCGAACTTGCACCGACGATCGCCGAGGCCGAGGTCAATCTCGGAATCATTCGCGATCGACAAGGAGACGGCGAGCGGGCGCTCGAACTCTATCGCAAGGCACTCGAACGCGGCGCCCGTGCTCCCCGACTCAAAGAGTGGATCGATCTGAAACAGCGCCTGTCGGAGAGCCGTCCATGAGGGCGGTTGCCTTGCTCGTATGGGGATTGTCGTTGTCATCAGCACGCGCTGAGACCCCGCTGACAGTCGCTATTTTTGCGCCGAACGCTCCGTTTGAATCGGGTACCGATCGTTTTGCTTTTGCCACCAAAATGGCACAGCAACTGGCGTCCGCGGGTGTGGCGCCGACGCCGAAGGTGTTCGCGCACGCGAGCGATTTCGAAGCCGCGATACAAAAACACCAAGTCGACTTTGCCCTGGTCGACGGTGTCTATCTCGCGGCGAAAGGCCGCGCCTTCGGCGTGCTCGGTACCGCTTCGTTTCGCGGTGAAATGGCGCCGCACTGGGCACTCTATTCGGGCACCGCCTCGAGCGTTCACGACCTTGCGGGCAAGAAATTGACACTGGTGTGGGCGGGTACGCACGACGCCGCCTTCCTCGACAACGCGCTGTTTGAGAGCGAGCTATCGGTGTCCCACTTTTTTTCGCAGGTCAAGTCTGCTCCCGATGTGCACTCTGCCGTCGCCGCGGCCGCGCTCAAAAAAACCGATGCGGTGTTTGCGCCTGAGGGCAGCGGACAGGGACTGCGGCGCGTGTTTGAAGCCGGCCGCATCCCCAATGCTGCGTTCTGCCAAGTGCAAAAGGCGCTGGCCCCAGCACTGGTGGCTAGAGTGAAAACTGCGATGTTGGCGATGGCTGCGGTTGGAGACTTCGATGGTTTTCGTTCGAGTAGCAACGATCCCTATCGATTGCTCGGGCTGCGGATGAAGCCCCATCCCAAGCGACCGGTGATGGCCGAACCAGAGACGATCTTTCTCGACGGCGACGTGCTTTTGCCGCCGGCTTTCGACCCAGCGTGGGTGGACGCCAAAGAGCTGTATGACTCGGGGGACAGCGCGGCGGTGAGAGCGCAGGTTATCGGTGGTGCGCTCTCTGCACCATCTGCGATGTACTGAACAGCGGCTTTTCTTCGCCAATCCCTTCACGGCGCCAGGCGCCGTCGAAGCGTGGCTGGTAGTTGGCGAGCACAGTTTGGCGATGGCGCCATAGTTCGCCGAGCGCCTCTTTTGCGACTTCGATGTCGCTCTTGCGCGAATAGATACCGAGCGAGAGCCGCACCATGCCCGGGACGTGGCGGCGATCGCCGCATTCAAGCTCCGACAAATAGCGCTTCTCCTCGGCAGCATCGACGTGCAGCAGCGCTTTGACGTACGGGTGCGCGCAGAAACATTCGTTGCGGGTGGCGATGTTGTAATAGTCGTCGAGAAACGCCGCGACCAGACCGTGGTGCAGCCCCTCGAGGTTGAGCGCAAACACTCCGACCCGTGCGCCCGGATTGTGGGAACCATAGATCGTGACTCCGTCGAGCGGCGCCCACTGGTCGAGCGCGTAACCGACCAGCTCTTCTTCGTCGTGTTCGATGCGATCCATGCCGATCGCCGAGAGAGCCTCGGCAATCAGCCCGAGTGAAATGGTGCCAGGAATGTTCGGCGTGCCCGCCTCTTCGCGGGCGGTGACTTCCTGTTTGACGCGAAAATCTTCGACCGAGACATACTCGACCATGCCGCCGCCGACGTCGCCAACGCAGCGGCGTCCCGACAGTACGTCGAGTTTACCGACCAGAACGCCGCGCGATCCGGGCGCGTACAACTTGTGACCAGAGATCACTAGAAAATCGAGGTTGCCCATGTCGATGCGGCGGTGTGGTGCCAGCTGCGCCGCGTCGACCAGAATCTGCGCGCCGACAGCGTGCGCTCGCGCTGCGATGTCATGAATGGGATTGATGAGGCCAGTCACGTTGGAAGCGCCGGTCACCGCCAGCAACCTAACTCGATGGCCTTCGCGATCGAGCAGTGCTTGTAAGTGATCAAGGTCGAGGCTGCCGTCCGGCCGTACGCCGACAAAGCGAACGTTGTGCCGACCGACCGCTTCGATCCACGGCAAAATATTGGAGTGGTGTTCCATCAAAGTGGTCACCACCAACGGTCGCTCTAACATGGCGTCGAGGGCGTGCTTGCCTTGTGGAAACGCTTCCTGCATGGCCGCGACCAGCGCGCCCGATCGCTCCGGCGTTGAGCGCTTCACTGGCATGCGCAATTCGGGTGGAAACAGTGCGCGCGCTAAAAAATTGATCGCACCGGTGGCGCCGTTGCCGTTGAAGACCACGACGTCCGCTGCGGTGGCGCCGACCAGTCGTCCGACCGCGTCGCGCGCTTCGTCGATGGCGCGCGTTGTGGATCGCCCGGCGCGATGGGCCTCGGTGTGCGAATTGGCACACGCGGTGGACAAATAACGCTCAAGTCCTTTCCACACCAATTTCGGCATCAGTGCGGTGGCGGTGGTGTCGAGATAGATGCGGCGTTTTTGCTCGGTTCCGCCGTCAAAGCGAGCGACCTTGTCGCAATGCTCAAGTCCGAGAATGTCGTTCTTCAGCGACAGGTAGAGATCATTTGTCATTTTTTAGCGCACATTTAACACCCTCGCTCAAGGACTGCAAATAGAAGAACATGGATCCACCAGGGCGCCCGAAAGTCCGAGCGCCGCCGACAGCTCACAGCCTCCTACGGCCCGGGGGCCGCTTCAAGAAGCCAGAAACTGTTTGGTTCACAGTCGAGAGTCAAGAGTCGAGAGTTTCGGACACGGAAGACGCCGGAAATTCAGTCGAGGGCCACGG
>JAHFDU010000386.1:0-1894 GCA_023248835.1 Myxococcales bacterium
CACAGCCACCGACGCACCGACAATCGCGACCGTGCCCCAAGGCGACAGCAGCACCAAGTGCCAACGGTTGACTAAGGCAGCGGCTGCCATTTTCGCCTGCGCAGAATGAACGGCACATGGACCTGATCGGCTTTGTAGTCTTGGCAAAGCGTGTACATCGCGAGGTTGATGCCAAGACGAAACGCCATCTCGCGCTGCTGATCGCCGCCGGGAAAGACTTCATATTCCCACTTGCCCACCGAGTCGCGCGCCCAGGCGCCGCCGAGATCATTTTGCGAATAGATCACCAGCGCGCGCCGGTCCGCAGGATCAAAAATCGCTTCTAAGAAAGGCGCTGCCGCTACTCGGCCGACCGGTGTATGCAAAAGATAAAACGATTTGTACAGCACATGATCGTCGGCGACGTGCTCGAGCGCCCGACTGGGAAAAAGCTGCCGCAAGAGTTGGCGCACCGAGCGATCAAAGGCGCCGCCGAGCTCGGCTTCGCTGCCGGTCGAGCTGTTGTCGACGAAAAGCAGGCCGCCCGCTTGCAAATGCGCGCGCAAATGAGCGACTTCAAGATCGGAAAAGGTTGGCAGCGCCCGATCTCCAGTCAGGTACAAGAGCGGCGATCGCCTAAGCGCCTCCTCGTCGGAAAGGCGCACTTCGACGGGATGGGTGGTGTCGATGCTGGTGCGCTTTTCCACTTCCCAGAGCAGGCGCCGGATCCCCGACGGGCGCGGGTTCCAGTTGCCACTGTAGACGATTTGCGCGAACGAAAACTTGTCGACGTCGCTGAAGGCATAGAGGCGCGCCGTGGGTAGCAGAAAAAGGACCAGCAGAAGGTGACGCATGAGCAGATATTTTCTCACAAATTAACTTACACTGCTTTCCGTGTTGCGAAAAACCGTCTATGCGTTGGCGCTGTGCGGGGCTGCAAGCCTGCTTCTCGGCGTGCGAACCCTGTGGTCGGCGCATGACGAACTTGAGCGCGCTCACCGTGTCAGTGGCAAAGAGCGAGTCGACCACCTGCGCGCGGCCGCCGAGTTTTACAATCCATTTGGCGGCGCTTGCCGGCAGGCGCTCGATGAGCTGCGCGACATTGGATTTTCTCACGATGCCGAGGCGCTGCTCGCCTGGCGATCGATTCGCTCGGCGATCCTCTCGGCTCGATCGTTGTACACACCCGAGAAACCACGCCTGGCCGAGGCCAACCGTCAGATTGCGCTGCGCACCAGCACTTCTGCTGCAGAGCAAGCACAACTTCTCGCCGTGCTCGAAAACACCAAGCAGCCGAGCGCGCTTTGGAGTGTAGTGGCGCTGCTCGGACTGGGAGGCCTGGCGGCATCGATGGGCGCGTTTTTCAAGTTTGCCATCGACGACGAAGACCGCGTGATTGGGGGCCGCGCATTCTATTGTGGACTGGCGCTCGCGCTGTCACTGACGCTGCTGTATTGTGGACTGAAATGGGCATGAGGCTGTTCTTGGTAGGGCAAGACGAAGCGCTCGACATCGTGGCGGAACTGAGCCGCCACCTCGACTACTTCGAAGTTTCCAGGCTCGACGAATTGCCCAAAGAGCCGTTCGGCCCAGAAGATCACGTGGTTCTCGGCGCCCGCTATCGTTCGCTTTCCTCTCCCGGGCTACAGGTACGCTCGACCGCAGGACTGATGGTGGTGCTCTCGAGTGCGCAAGATGAGACGCCGGGCGCGGCCGCCATCGATGCCGCCTCAGAGTTGGTGCGCGCTCGCCGCAACCGCCAGCGCAGCTGAATTGGGTATGCATAGAATGTTGGCTGGTCAAGTTTTTCAGTTCTCGACGAGAAACGCGCTGAGCGTTGTTGATCGCCATCCGAAACTCGCGCGGTTAGCGCGCGGCGGGGGGGAGGCTCGGCGGGCTTTGCCCGACGAGGGGG
>JAHFDU010000386.1:1953-3648 GCA_023248835.1 Myxococcales bacterium
CCCCCGGTGAACGGTTTCAGCAGTAGATTGCGGCAATGGGAATGAATCTGACAGGCGAAGCGCTGCGGGTGCTCGGCTGCTTGGTGGAGAAGGAACGAACCACGCCCGAATACTACCCGCTCAGCATCAATGCGCTGACCAATGCCTGTAATCAAAAGTCGAACCGCGATCCGGTGATGGCATTGAGCGAAGCAGAGGTGCAGCAAACGGTGGACGGGTTGCGCGGCTCCGGATGGGCGGTGCGCTCTGCCGACAGTGGGCGGGTTGCCAAATATGGCCACAATCTTGCCGGCAAATTTCAGCTTAGCCTCGGAGAGGCGGCAGTGATCGCCGAGCTCCTGCTCCGCGGTCCGCAGACCTCGGGAGAGCTGCGCGCGCGGGCCGAGCGCATGCATCACTTTGTTGACATTGTGGAAGTTGAGGCTGCGCTGCTGCATCTGGCCGAACGCGAACCGCCGTTGGTGGCCAAGCTTGGGCGCCAGCCCGGCCATAAGGAGTCGCGCTTCGGTCAACTGTTGGGCGGGGATCCGATCGCGTCCGTGCACGCGCCGGTTGCCTCGAGCGAGGCGACGGCTGATCGCGTCGCTCGGCTCGAAGAAGAAGTGGGCGAGTTGCGGCTGGAGATCGCTCGGCTGTGGCGCGAGATGCGGTCGCTGACCTTAGCGCCAGAGGAGCCTACCTAGCACCATTTTTGTTAGCATCTTTTGTTGGCGCTATTTCTTTTCAGTCCCTCCGCCTTCGCCGGCGCATTTGCCTTTGCACTCTTTGCCTGCGTTGTCTTTGCAATCGCATTTGCCCTTGTGAGCGCACTTTTTGCCGGCGCCTTTACATGCGCAGTCTTTGCATGCTTGCGCAGTGGGTGTCGTCGCTACGCTGGCGAGTGCCAGACTTGCGGCCAACGCCAACAGCCTGAACATGTTCATGATCATCTCCTTTTTTCTCACTATCTTGCGCTGCTACTGCTGAGGGCGCAACCATTTCAGGGCTGCGCCCCGACGTGATCTTTGTCGCCAAAACCAGGTTTCACGCTGGTTGAATTCCAACACTTGTCCGTCAGGACTCACCACCTTACGGTGCGAAACCGTTGGTTTTCCGCTTGGTCTTTTCATTGCATTTCTAGGCCCTCAAGAGAGGGCTCATGACAACCATCACACAACAAGACAGCCTCTATTCTCTGCAGTACCTCAAGCGGCGACATCGTGCGCTGCGCTGGTATCACGAGTGGTCGGCGCGAAAGCGATTGGCGCTCATTCAAAAGCACTCTTCGCTGCGCTCGGGTGAGTCGGCGCTGGAGATCGGCTGCGACGCCGGGACGCTGCTTCGGCAAATCGATCGCACCGGCGCGCGCGCCTTCGGCATCGACGTCAATGCCGACGCGGTCAAAATCTGCGCCAATCCTAATGTGCGGGTGGGCGGCGCCGAGGCGGTGCCATTTGCCGATTCGAAATTTGACGTTTGCATTGCGTCTCACGTGATTGAACATCTGTCCACGCCGCGGCAATTTTTGAGCGAAATGGCGCGCGTGCTAGTTCCCGGCGGGCGGTTGATTCTCTGGTATCCGTTTGAACTTTTCCGCGGCATGACGGTGCTGCCGGAACTGCTGCTCGATCGCAGGCCACTCAGCCTGGCGCGACAATACCACCTGCACCGATTTACACCGGCGTCGCTGCGTAAACTTGCCGCCGATCTGCCGCT
>JAHFDU010000064.1 GCA_023248835.1 Myxococcales bacterium
CATTATCACCTCGACCTACTACCGCTTCAGCAACGCCGCGTATCGGCCGTCGCCCGGCGAAGCGCTCGATTGGCAGCGGCGCGGCTACGAATACGTTTCGGTAGCACTCGACGGCCTCGTCAGCGAGCACCAAGGCACGCCACGGCCGAGCTATTACAGTTTTCTAA
The DNA here is from genome assembly GCA_023248835.1 of Myxococcales bacterium. Classification (GTDB taxonomy): domain Bacteria; phylum Myxococcota_A; class Polyangia; order Palsa-1104; family Palsa-1104; genus JAHFDU01. The sequence goes on from JAHFDU010000064.1 coordinate 168, forward strand.
AACGCATCGATCGCCGCCTTGGACCATTTCCAGCGCACGAACTGAGCGATGGAGGACCCTAGCCATGGACGATGAGACATTGTGGGCGGGATTTGTTGCCGCGACGCTGCCGCAAAGCGCGTTTACGCACGAGAGTCATTTGCGTATCGCATTTTTGCATTTGCAGAAATTCTCGCTCGACGAGGCTCACATTCGCATGCGGGCAGGGATCTTTCGGCTCAACGCCGCGCATGGATTGGTCGAGTCGGTCGAGCGCGGCTATCACGAAACCATGACTCGTTTTTGGTTGTGCGCGGTGAAGCGGGCTTGCAGCGGCGAACCCGACAGCCAAACGTTCTGCCGTCTGCATCCGCAGCTGCATGATCGCGAGCTGCCGTTCGCCAACTATTCACGTGAGCGCTTACTGTCCCCGGAAGCCCGCGCCCGCTTCGTCGAGCCCGATCTCGCTCCGCTCGCCTAGTGACCTCCTTCGCATAGAAAGAGTCTTGACAACTCTTTCTGGTGTTGATATGTGTATGTGCAGAGGCACGGGCCGAATGAAAAGCGCAAAATGAATCCGCCGTTGCTCTCGACCGATGGCTACAAATTCAGCATGGCGGAGGCGGGCGCGCCGTTGCGTCGAGAGACCTTCTATTACACCCATCGCAAGGGCGGCAGGCAGCTTCTGCCGTTTGATGTCGAGGCGGAGGTGAAGCGCCTGCTGCCGGTCGGCAGCGACGAGGACTATGCTTATCTCGCCGCGCATGAATACGAAATGGGGGCGGCTTTCAAACAGGCGATCGCCAGCACCAGCGCGCTGCAGATCGATGGGGTGCCAAAGGGCGCTTGGTTTTTTCCGCGCGAGTCGGTGTTTTCGCTGAGCGGCCCATCGGCGGTGGTTTCTTGGCTCGAGCCGCTCTTGCTGCAGCTCAACTTTCGCATTCAAGTCGCGACGCTTGCCGCGACCGATCGCAGCCTGCTCGATCGGGCTCTCACTACCGTGACTTGTGAAGAGCAGCGATCGTTGGTGATCGAGACGCTCGATGCGGTCGGTGTCTCTGCGCCCGCGATGACGGTCGATTCCGATGGCTACTACGCCCGAGTCAAGGCGCAAGCGACGGAACTTGTGGAGATCGTCGGTGACGGCGCGCGACTGTTTGAGGTCGGTCTGCGCTCGGCCACTTGTCTGAAACAGCACCGAATCGCGCTGCAGGCGTGTCAGGCGGCCGGCGTCACCCGCACCAGTCACGTGCAGTTTGCCCAAGAATTGGGGCTGACGCCGGTTGGCACCATGGGCCACGAGCACGTGCAGCGTTATGGATCGGATGTGCTGGCGTTCCGGGCGATGCGAGATTCTCGTCGCAGTCGCTCGAGCAGAAGATGCAATGAGTCCAGTGCCGGCGCCGCTGATTCATCCGCTGCCGGAGTACTTGGATTTTCCGCACATCGCCGACGAGGCGATGGAAGAATTTCGTCGCGCCGGAATGCACGTCGTGAAAACGACGGACGAGGTGAACCTGTGAGAGCGGAGTCGGGAAGATCCAACATGGCAGATCTATTCTACGTAACCGGTGACGCAACCGTGCCGGCTGACAGCGGGCCACGGATTATTGCGCACATTTGCAACGATGTCGGCGGCTGGGGCCGTGGATTCGTGTTGGCGCTCTCCAAACGATGGCCCGAACCCGAAGCTGCATACCGTGACTGGTTCAAGACCGGAGACGATTTCGATCTTGGCAAGATTCGGTTGGTTGGCATCGCTCCCGCGCTGTGGGTGGCGAACATGATTGCTCAGGAGGGGCTGCATGCCACTGCTGCAGGGCCACCGATACGCTACGATGCGCTTGAGCGATGTCTCGGCGAATTGGCGCTGGCGAGCACGCGGTTATCAGCCACAGTTCACATGCCGCGGATTGGCGCCGGACTCGCCGGGGGCGATTGGAAACAGATTGAGCGCCTCATTCGTGACCAGCTCGTCGACCATGGCGTTTCGGTGACAGTCTATGATTTGCCGCCGCGCGGCCCTGTCCCAACGTAAGGATCTGGAGATGACGCTAACGAAAGCGGACAAACGGCAAGCAGCAGAGAAGAGAGAATTTCTTGCGCGCTATCGGCCGGCAAACTTTCCGCGGCCCTCGGTTACTGTCGACATTGTAGTGCTGACTATCGTCGATGCTGAACTGCGGGTGCTGCTCGTCAAACGCAAAGAGCATCCGTTCAAGGGACAATGGGCGCTGCCGGGCGGATTTTTGCGCGTCGGCGATGGCAAAAAAAACCAGGGCGAGGATCTCGATGTCGCTGCGGCGCGCGAGCTCGAAGAGGAGACTGGCCTTAAGCCCAATCTCGCCTATCTCGAACAGCTGTATACTTTTGGCAAAGCCGATCGCGATCCGCGCATGCGCGTGGTAACAGTGGCTTACTATGCGTTGGTGCGACCCGATCTGGTGCCGCTGGTTCGCTCAGGTGGCGATGCAGCAGAGGCGAGCTGGTTTGCGGTTCCGTCGCTCAGAAAAACCACACTGGCATTTGATCACGCTGCGATCATTGCCAAGGCGATTGAGCGAATTGCCTCCAAGCTCGACTACAGCAACATCATGTTCAAATTGGTGCCGCAGACGTTCACCATTCCGGAGCTGCGCTCGGTGCGCGAAATCATCACTGGCGCGCCGCAAGACCGCGGTAATTTCAGGCGCCGGGTGGCGCGTATGATCGAAGACAAGATCATCGAACAGGCGCCGGGCAAGCGCATCACCACTTCAAAACCGGCGACCGTGTTTCGTTTTTGCCAAAAACGATGACCCAGCAAAGTTGCCGGACCAAGCGGCGTACCCTATTGTAAATCGATGGAGAACCAATCCGCGGCTTCGATAGACCAACTCCGGGAAAAACTCGATTGGGACGAGATCAAACGGCGCTATCCCGACGAATGGGTCGCCATGGTCGATTACGACAAAGAGAACCACCACGTTGTGGCGGGAGTAGTAGTCTCGCACAGCTCCGATCAACGAGAAGCGCTGGCCATGGCAGGCAGCCCTCCCAAAATGGCGTTTTTATGGACCGGAAAAATTCGGAGTCTCAGTTTCTGGGCGCTGATGAATGCACGTCGTCCAATTTGAACGATCGGAACGCATCATTTGGGTTCCGGTGACGCTTTGGGGACCCCTGGGTGAGCAAGAACTTCAGTTCATTCTGGATACCGGCACTTCAGTGACAGTAGTCAACACCGCCATCATCGACAAACTTGGCTACAGCGCGAAAATGGGCACCACGCGCAGCCGACTTGTCGGCGTCGAGGGAGCCCAGGAAGGCTATCAGCTCGAGGTCAAGCGTATTGCCATTCTCGGCCTGACTATCGAAAGTTGCGAGGTCTACTGTCACGATTTCGAGGACCGCTTCGGTGTGCAAGGCTTGGTTGGGATGGATCTGCTGATTGATCGCGAAATTTTCATCGACGGTCCGAACGGTGTGCTTAAGATCGGGCCCTAGTGCGTGGTGGTTTTTTCCGTCGCGGTGGCGGCGAGCTGGGGGCCGGAACGCTCGACGATCAAGGTTTCTTGTGACTGCACTTGATTGGACTGGCGGGCCACCACGGAGATCACATTGGCGCCCGGCCACAGCGGTATATCGGTATCGATGTTCATCGCCGTCGGTGAGGCACTCTTGCGATTGGAGCGATAGAAAACTTTTCGCCGATCGATCTTGGCGGCGCGATTGGAAACAAAGACATAGACGTCCGAGATTCGGCGATCGTCTTTGGCTCCGCCTGAAAGATGCATGGTGGCGCCGTCGGTCAGCGCAGTGGCAGTCTTGACATCGAGACGCGGCGGCGACACTTGCCAGGTCGGCACCATTTTGGCAACCGCACCGGTGCCACTCGAGCGCTGCACCGCGGTTTGCAACACGAAACCTGGTCGCTTGAGCTCGACGTCGACGCGAAAGAAATTGCCACAGACTCCGCTCAAGGGGAGCAGCGCATCTTTCGAGGCGACACCAATGATCGGCGCGTCTTTGGCGGCGCCGCCACGAATCTCGACGGTGCTCGCCGAGACCTTCACCATTCCCGCCGCCGCCGCGACCGGTTGGCTCGGCGCGATTGGAAAACTCAGTTTGTCGGTGACATATTCGTGCAATTTGGCGTCGTACACTGAGAGCTCGACCTTGAATGCGTCGGGACGGTATTCGTCGGTGACGTCGAAAGTGAAATCGACGCTCTTGGATTCTCCCGGCGCTAAGTTGTCGACGTTGAAGCGACCTTTGTTGATGAACACGCCTTCATCCGACAGATTGCGCAATTGCGCCAGCGTCTCCATCGATTTGCCGCTACCGATATTTTTCACGTTGACGTGCAGTCGCAGCGATTCGCCACGTTGCGCCAGGCCGTCGCCATTTCCCTTGATGTCATCGATCAGCTGATAGGAATAGGCGAACTGCGGCCGTGCCATGCCGGAGAGGTGCAGCGTGATCGGTTCCGCGGCTTGCGTCTTGTTGCCATGCTCCTCGCCGATTTCGAGATGCAGAGGATCGACGCGCGTCAGCTGATCGATCGGAATCTTTACTGGCAGTGTCCAGGAGCGAGACTCGCCCGGCTTCAAGTGGCCGAAAACAAATTCGCGCCCGTCGAGCAACGAGTCATCGCCCTTGAGCTGGGCGCGCACCTGACCGGCCGCGGTTTGGCCGCGGTTGGTGACGGTGGCTTTGATATGAAGCGTGTCGCCGGCGCTGGCTTCGTTCTTGGCCTTGTCGGTGGTGAGCGTCGCCGCCAGCAGAGGAGCCGCCGCATTGCCCGACTTTTGCCAGTCGACGCCGAGCTTGCGCAGGGCGTCGGAAATCTTGGCTTCCTCTTCGGCCTGTTTCTTATCGAAAAACGGCTTCGACGACGCGATCACTTCGTGTCGCTTCCAGCCTTTGGCCTGGGCCACCAGATCGCGCGCAAATTGGATTTCGTAGTCCTCAATGAAGGTGTCTTCGTTCGAAAGATCGTCTTCTGGCTCGGCTTCAGGATCGTCGTCGTCTTTGTTTTCATCGTCGCGCAACAACGCCTTGGCCACTTTTTTCGACGGCTTTTCCGCCAGGAAGCGCAGCGTCTCGGCCGGCTTGCCCCCTTCTTGCACATTTTTCGAAGTCAAATGCGCATCGAGATCGGCTTCGCGAATTCCCTTGTAGTCATTAAACAGTCGAACGTTGTCCTGGCTCACTGCGACCTTGTCGAGAAACACGTCGGGCACTACGCCGACCGACTGAATCGAAACGTCGCCCGGTGTCAGGTACTGCGCGATGGTCAACTTGAGTGCTGAACCATCATCATAGTCATAAAGCACTTGCACCGATCCTTTGCCAAACGTTCGCGTGCCGACCAGCACCGCGCGGTCGAGGTTCTTGAGCGCACCGGCGACAATTTCAGAAGCCGAGGCCGAACCATGATTGACCAGTACCGCTATCGGCATGTGCGGCTGATTGCCCGGCGTCGCACGCTTCTCCTCGCGCTGCTTGTTGGCGTAGCCGACGGTGGTGACGATGGTGCCGGAATCGACAAATTCGTCGGCGACCTTGATCGCCTGATCTAAGAGCCCGCCAGGATTGGATCGCAGGTCGATCACCAGCGACTTGATCCCTTTGGCTTTGAGATCTTCGAGCTCTCGCCGCATTTCGTCGACAGTGTTGGCGGCAAACGAGTTGTAAAGCTTGATATAGCCGACATTGTTCTTGAGCAGATGGGCCTCGACGGTGTTGACCTGGATCACGGCGCGGGTGAGCACGGTTTTTTTGGCGACCGCATTTTTTTCCGATCCCTTTTCCACCCACAATTCGACTTTGCTGTCGGGATCGCCGCGCAAACGTGACACCGCGTCGTTGAGCATCATGTTGACGGTTGATTCCTTCTCGATGCGGACGATGCGATCGCCGGCCTTGATCCCTGCCCGCCACGCTGGTGTGTCTTTCACCGGACGAATCACCGTGAGTGCGCCTTTGCGGATGCCGATGACGATGCCAAGCCCACCAAACGAGCCGCGTGTCGACAGTTTCATCTCGGTGTACTGCTGCGGCTCGAGCAGAATCGAATGCGGATCGAGCGTCGACAGCATGCCGTTGGTCGCCGCATATTCAATGTTACGCGTCGCTTCGGCGTCGGTGCCGGGCGGCAGGTTCTGCGCGATGTAACGGAAAATTTCACGCATCCGCATCGACAGCGCCCAGGGCGAATCGACATCGCCAATCGCAAATTCCTGCTTGGCAGTGTCGACGCCGACGACAACACGATTCTGGTCAGGATGCGGCTCGACCAGCACTTCGGCCACCGATTTTTGCACTTGGTCGAGCGCCGACAGCAGCATCTGCTTGGGATCGACGCGGGTTGGGTCGACGTAAGAGTCGTTGATCTTCATCAGCGTGTTGGTGAAGACTCGCAGCGACGCCAAATCGTAGGGATGTTTGTCATCGACCACTGCGGCGTGTGCACCGCCCGCCACCAGATGCATGCCGCCGTGCGGTCGTCGCGTTAACGTCAGACAGAGCGCGACCAGCAGGGCCAAAGACAGCGTGATCGAGCGGAGATGTCTTTTCATAAACGGCTCCGATCCTTCGGTGTGGGGTGCGTGATGACCAAAGAGGTTCATAACAGTCCGATTTTTATTATAGACCACAAATCGTAGGCGAGCCACTTGCGCTGCAAAAATGAGACAATGGTGCCATGCCGACGTGGCAGGCCATTTTCGCCAAGCGACTCGACCTTTTTGTCGTCGAGAAAACCGGATGTTCGCGGGCCGAAGCGCGGCGACTGATCGAACAGCGCCAGGTGCGTGTCGACGGCCACTACGCCGAGAAGGGCAGCGTTGTAGTCCCAGGCTCACTGGTTGAACTGCGCGAGGCGCTGTCTTCGTCGATGGAGAAGCGGCCCCAACCTGATCCCGACGCGCCGCTCGAAGTGATTCGCAAAGAGGAAATTTGGTTGGCGTTGCGCAAGCCGGCGCACATGGCCACCCACCCGCTGCTTCCGGGGGAGCGCGGCACGCTGGCCAATGCCCTGGTAGCGCGCTTTCCAGAATGCGCTGGGGCCGCCGACGATCCGCGCGAAGGCGGCATGGTGCATCGTCTCGATTCCGAGACTACCGGGGTGATTTTGGCTGCGCGTAATCAGTCAGCATGGCGCGCCTTACGCTCGAGTTTTAGCCACGGGCAGGTCGAAAAAGAGTATCTCGCCATCGTGCTGGGCGAGCCACCGGAAGAGATGGAGGTCGATGCACCGCTGCTGCACGCCGGCAGAAAGATGCGCATCGACCCGGAAGGGCAGTCGGCTCACACCGACTATCTTCGCCTTGCGGTCGGCAAGGGCTGCTCGCTGGTGCGAGCGAAAATGCACACCGGGCGCATGCACCAAGTGCGAGTTCATGCTGCGTCCAAGGGGGTTCCGCTGGTCGGCGACGAACTCTACGGAGGGCCGCCGGCGCCTTGGGGGGCGGGGTTTTTTCTGCACGCCAGCCGCATCTCGTTTCCGAGTCCGGTGCCGGACAGCGAAGAGCGCCTATTCGTCGTCTGCCGCCCATCTATCGAGCAACAGGATCTCCTCCGCAAACTCGGACTGGGATGAACAGCAGCTAACAGCCGACAGCTAACAGCTAACAGCCAAGGTGGCGCCTTCGGCGCGAAGGATTTTCGCGTAACCCGTTTCTCCGCTTCTTCCGAGTTCGTCAATGTTTCTTCCGTCTCTGAAGCTGTTAGCTGTTAGCTGTTAGCTGTCGGCTGTTAGCTGCTCCAAAGAAGCCAGATCGGCTTCGATCAGCAGATACAGCGTGCGGCACAAGGTCAGGCGCTGCTCTTTCTCGGTGTAGCGGCGCATCCACTCGGCCACCGTGCGCTTTCCCTCGAGACGCTGCCACAATTCACGTGGACCGGATCCGACGCGGAACTGCTCGGGACGCGGGCGTTGCCGCTGGTGGCGACGGGGGCGCTTCTCGGCGATCGGCTCGAGGCCGCGCTGCACCGTTTCAAGCGACAGGCCGGCGACGCCAGCACCGAGAATCTCGAACGCGTCGAGCCCGAGCGGAAAGGCCTCTTTTTCGTTTTTGCGTCCGCGATAGAAACCAAATTTTCCGTCGGGCCAGCCGAAAATTTCGATGATCTTGTCGGTGACCTGGCGGGTGAGATGGCGAAACACCTCGAGTGGCCGCAGCAAGTTGAGTCCGACCAGCGTGTCGCCAAGTTTGTATTGAAAGCGCGGCAAGATCGCGAGCGCCATCGCCAATTCCCCCGAGGAGATCACTCCGTGCGCGACCAGATACTCGCCAAAACGTTCGCTCGGCACATTGGAAGAGACAAACTCGGGCGTGCCGTCGACAAGAAAAATCTCTTTTTTGATGATGCCGCGCTCGACCACCAACAGCCCACTCTCACGATCGGCCGCCAAACGTGCCAGCAGCCGCACCGCACTCAAGTTCACGCCCAGCGCACCGAAAATGTCGGGGGAGTCGGCGTTGACCGGAGTTGCCAGCTCCTCCGCCGCGATGTGCGAGACTTCACTTACTTCATGCACGGAGATGTCGCTGATCGCTTCGGACACCGAGACCTCTTCGGCAAAAGGGGCGGGCGTTGGCGCGCGGGCAACACTGGCAAATGCCGCCCTCCGATCGCGCTCTGCTCGCTCGAGTGCATTGCGAGTGTCCTCACCCATCAGACTGACATCGTCGGTGGGCGCGCTGGGCGTTTGGATGAGCGTTTGCAGGAACGCGCCGAGGTCTGACGGCGTGGTGCGCTGACGGGTCTCAAACAAATATTCGACGAGCAAATCGCGAACTTCACCGGCGGTACCATAGCGCGCGTCTGGATCGCGCGAGAGCAGTCGCTCGAGAATCGCTCGCAGCGGCGGTGGGATGTCATCGCCATACTGCTTTAAGCGATCGAGTTTGACGTCGCGCACCATCAAGAGCACATCGAGTTCGTTGGGGGCAGTGAATAAGCGCCGGCCCATCAACATTTCAGACAGCACGATGCCCAACGCGAACAGATCGGCGCGGCCATCGATGGCAGTACCGAGCACTTGCTCGGGCGCCATGTAGCCGTACTTGCCTTTGAGCGTGCCGGCTTGGGTCTTGACTCGCCGTTTGCTCTCGGAGGCGCGAGCGATGCCGAAGTCGCCGAGCTTTACGTCGCCGCGACGAGAGATGAAAATGTTCGAGGGCGAAATGTCACGATGGACGATGCCGAGTGGCTGTCCGTCCAGGCCACGCTGCGCATGCGCATAGTCGAGCGCATCGCACACTTCGCAAGCGATGTGGACCGCGAGGCGATGAGGCAGGCGTCGCTGCTGGTTGGCACAAGCGCGCAGCACCGCGAGCGCATCCATGCCGTCGACGTATTCGAGCGCAATGAAGCACTCGCCTTCGGTTTCGCCAAACTCCAGCACCGAGACAATCTTCGGGTGGTGCAGCGTCGACTGCAGCCGTGCCTCGTCGACAAACATGCCGAGAAACTCGGCATCGGTGTGTAACGCCGGCAGAATGCGCTTGATGACTACCATTTTTTCAAAGCCGTGCGCCCCGGTTTGCTTGGCCAAATAAATTTCCGCCATGCCGCCCGCAGCCATGCGCTCGACGAGTTGGTAGCGCCCAAACGGACCGGGCGTGAACCCCACAGTTGAGTCAGAGCTCATGCGTGAGTCATTGTATCACGTCCGTTCGACAAGCTCAGGATGAGCGGTTTACAATGTTTACGGTGCGTGCACTTGTTGACGGCGGGCCTGAGCTCACCCTGAATCAGCTTTCGGACGAACTGCCCGGATCGGTATTCGCTGGTGGCGCGGGAGCCGCTGGTGTTGCCGCCGCGGCAGGCTGACCAGCGCCATTGCGATCGCCAGGGCGCTGGTCGTTGCGGAAACTTGGATTGGATCCGCCGCCGCGGCGACGACGCCGTCCGCGGTCGTTCTGGCCATTGTGGCCGCCGCCGTGCCCGCCGCGTCCATGGCCCGGACCGTGCGCTTGTCCCTGGCTCTGCTCGAGTCCGCGAACGTATTCGATGAAGTTGGCGCGATCATCAAGCGCCGGGGAATAGCTGCTACGCCCGTAACCACCCCGTCGCGGGCCACTTTCATTCGCACCTGAGTGCCGGTTGCCGCTCTCCTCGCTCGGGCGTGAGCCCGGACGTCCTCGTCCCTGTTTGCGCGCGTCGATCGCCGCGGCGAGCATCTCGCCGGCAGCGTGGCTTAAGTCAACTCCCTCATTGCGCGCGAAGAAAGCCAGATCGCGGTGGAGCTGTTTCGATATTTTGAGAGAAAATTCGCCGGTGAACTGCTCTTCGTCGAGCGCGCGTGGTGGCGTGCTGCCGTGGGACAACATGTTGGCGAGCTGGGCGTCGATCTCCTCTTCGGCCTTGGCGATCGCTTCGGCTCGAGTTGCACCTTCCGCACGGCAGTGCTCGAGCTCGAGCACCGAAGCGACAAAGGTTTTGCGATCGCTGTCATACTGAACGGTGACGCGATAGTTCGGTTTGGACATTCTCGTGGTTCTCCTTGCAGCGCCAGGCGCGCAGCTTGCGGCAGGTTTGGCAGGCCGCGATTGAAATCTAGTGTCTGGGGTTACAACCTTTTTTGGGGGGCCGCGCGAAACGCGCAAGCCAACATATTTACTCTATTAGCAGTCCATATGAAGTCAAGTCGAAACCGAAAGGTCTTGGCACTCGAATAGTTTCTTGCTTGTGACGTAGCGGGAGAGCGCCTGTCGGACGTCGCCGAGCAGGGTTTCGCCGCGCGGTTCGTCGTAAGTCACCATCCGCCCTTTTTGCGCCAGGCCAAAGGCGAACAATCGCTCCTCAGGATAGAGCCCATGCATGGTCTTAAACATTTTGCTCGGCAGACGGAAAGCACCGAGGCTCACCGAGTGAATCGCTGCCTCGGGCAGCGCCGAAAAAATCTGCACGAACAGCTCTTCATAGTGCGCCGCATAGTCGGGCCGCCAGATCACCGGATCGAAGCGGAGACCTACCGGCCAACCCGCCTCCGCCAGGGATTTCATCGCCGCGATGCGCCGCTTGACCGATGGCACGCCGGCTTCGACCGCCTGCGATGTCGCGTCCGGTGTGAAACTGAAGGCGACGACACAATTGCGCTCGGCTGGGCGCCCGAGCAGACTCTTGGTCTGCACGCTCTTGGTGCGCAGCTCGAGTAGGCCGCGACCGCCAGCGAAAAACGGCAGCACAAAATCGCTGAACTCAGTCACGGCGTCGAGCGCCAGGCTGTCGCAATCGTAGCCGGAAAAGAAATGGCTTTCGGGTTCACGCCCAAGCTGTTCGGCGATGGCGGCGCCAAAATCCTCGTAATTGACGAATAGCACCAGATGCGCCGATCGATACATCCCTTGCAAGAAACAGTAGCGGCAGTCGTAGATGCAATTGAGCAGGTGAGAAAAATAATAGTTGTGTGCGCCGCCGATGCCGTAGCCGGGCGGCGTCTTGAGTATCAGATTGCCGGTCTTGCGCGCCAAGATCAGCGCCGGCGCCTGCTTTTGCAGACGGAAATTCTGTGCGCGCAGATTGAAGATCTCCTGGTAGCGCTCGCACTCGACGACGGTGGCCTGTTTGAAACGATCGCAGAGTGCCCGCACCCGCGGATGATTTTTGAGCTCGCGCTCGATGTAGATAAAACGAAACACAGCTCCTTTTAGTCGCGATTTGTTACCCTGCCAAGCGGTGAGCAAGACTTCTCAGGGGAAGTGCATCTCAAATCCGCTCGTCCTGAGCCTGTGCTTCGACAGGCTCAGCATGCTCGGGGACTTTCTCGCCGCTCATCCTGAGCTCCGCCGAAGGACGCTGCGCTTCGCTCAGCGTGAGCGGTTTTGATGCGTACGCCCTGCAAGACTTCTCGATTGTTTGGCGTCGATGCCATGCGCGGCTTGGCTATACTGCTGGTGCTCGGCTATCACGCAGGCCCGCTCCGGTTTCGCCTGGCCGAATATCAGCCGAGCGGTGTTGTGGCGCTGCCGCATCTCAGCGTCGGAGAGCTGTTGCAGTTGCCGGTTTTTCATTTTGGTTTTGTCGGCGTGCACGCTTTTTTTGTCGTCTCCGGTTTTTGCATTCATCTTCGCTACGCCGCAAACCAGACGCGATTTTCGGCCACTGATTTTTTTCGGCGACGACTCTGGCGCATCGTGCCGCCCTACTGGTGTGCACTGGCCTTGTCGGCGCTGCTGCCGCGCCTGTTGAGTTCACTTGCTCACCACGCCGAGATGCCGACGTGGCGCGACTTTTTTTTGCACGCGCTGTTTGCGCACAGTTTTTCCAAGCAAGCGATCTTTTCGATCAATCCCGCTTTCTGGTCGCTCACCACCGAAATGCAATTTTATCTTTTGTACCCGCTTCTCTTGTTTACGATTCGCCGGTTCGGTATCGAAAAGATGATTGCCGCAACGCTCATTTTGTCGCTGGTTTGGAGAGCCACGCTGCTCTTGCTGATACCGCCCGACGTCGACCATTTTATGGTCTACCGAGTTTGGCTGCACGCCTGGTGTTTGCCGCGGCTATTCGAGTGGCTGCTCGGTGCTTGGGCGGCGGAGCGAGTGGTCGAGGAAAAGCCGCGGCGAAAAGCGGCAGCGCACTGGGGGCTGATTGTGTTGCTACTGACTGCAGCGGCGCTTTGTCGCACCCAGATGGTCATCGACAAGCTTTTTTTCGATGCGCTAGTGGGAGTCGCGTTCGCACTGGTGTTGCGCCTGTTCATTGCGAACCAGGATAACTTTTTTGCGCGTGTTCTCGCTCCGGTTGGAACTATTTCGTACAGTCTTTATCTTGTTCACGTCCCGATCGTTGATCTGTTGTGGCTGCCGCTGTCGCTGCGACTGACGATGGTTGCAGCTGTCGGCGTCGGGTTCTATTGGCTGTGCGAGCGACGATTCAGCTTCCGAGCGTCAATCTAATCCTAACAACGGAAGCGCGGCGACTCGCTCGCGCAACTGGCGCAGCAGGTGGCTGCCATTTTTCGCCGACTGGAAATCAGCGCAGCCGATCGGCGCGCCGGCTAAAGCGCGGTGGCGCACCAAGAGAGCGCGCAGCTGGTGCTGCTCCGTCACGGTGAAATGCCAGCGCGCCAAAAAGGGATCGAGATCGGGGGCGGGCGGGCCGCTGTCGAGCGCGCGCAATCGGGCAATCTCGGCGTCGAGCACCGGCAAGAGGGACTCGCACAGCGCGCCGGCTCGCGCCCGGTTGATCTCGGCGATCGACTCGAAAGGGTTGTCCGAGATCACTTTGAGCACAGCGATTCTCTCGACGGTGGAGAAGCGCAGCGCGGTTTCAAAAAAAGCGCTCGCCTCCATGTCGAAGGCCGCCTCCTGGTACTGCGTCGACGGCCGCGCCAAGGTGATGACGTGAGCGGTCTGGCACGGCGGCGTAGTGGTGTGCATAGGATACTGATTACGGCCGGTTTCCCCGTCGGTGACGCGGTGCGCTAACAGGGCGGTTCCGAACGGTGCGCTACCATGACCTGCGAGTCCCACATTGATCCAAATTTCGCCCGGCGACTTGAGCGCCGCCAGATAGGCGGTAGCGCCGGCAGCGGCCACTTTGCCGACGCCAGAAACGGTCAAAAACACGTCGCTGCCGACGAAGAGCGGGAAGCGACCACCACTCGCCACCAGATCGTAGTGCGCGATGATCGGTTCCGCTTCGCCGGGCAGCGCGACAACAAGATGAACCTGCGGAGCAGCCACACCTTCGGTTAACACAGTTGCAGTACTCACAAGCACAAGAAAAATCGGCAAAATGGGTATTGGGGTGTTTGGATCCGGAGGCTCCGGAGGTCCTTGACGACCGCCTTCGCGTGACGGATGATGAGGAGATCCATCGATGAAGTATCCCAGAACGACCTCGGGGAGGGAACCATGCGCAAGCAGCCCACTGCGACCCTGCTCCTCGGCGCCCTCGCCGCCTGCAGCTCCTGCGGCAAGGCGATCGACGCCGGCCCCGCCTCCGGCGACCTGTCCGTGAGTGCAGGTGGGGGAGATGACCTCGCGGCGGGCGGCGGCGGCGACATGGCTCGCGGC
>JAHFDU010000387.1 GCA_023248835.1 Myxococcales bacterium
TCCAGTCGGCGGCGACTTTTTGCGAATGGGATCGCTCGGGCGAAAGCTACAACATCAACATCATCGACACCCCTGGCCACGTCGATTTTACCATCGAGGTGGAACGCGCTCTGCGCGTGCTCGACGGCGCCATTTTAGTGCTCGACTCGGTGGCGGGCGTGCAGTCGCAGTCGATCACCGTCGATCGCCAGATGAAGCGCTACAAAGTTCCGCGGCTGGCGTTTATCAACAAGATGGACCGTCCGGGTGGCAACTACCACCGCGTCTCGCAGATGCTAAAGGACAAGCTGGCCCACAATCCGCTCAATCTGCAGATGCCGATTGGCGCCGAGGAAAAGTTCGAAGGCGTGATCGATCTGGTCGAGATGAAAGCCTACTATTTCGATGGCGACAACGGCGAAGACATCCGCCAGGAAGAGGTCCCGGCGGCGCTACAGGCAGAGGCCGAACAGCACCGGCATGATCTGGTCGAGCGACTGGCCGATTTTGACGACGCGGTGGCGGAAGCATTTCTCGACGGCAAGCATGTTCCCGGAGCGCAGCTCAAGCCGGTGATCAGGCAAGCCTGTATTTCGCTCAAAGCGACCCCAGTGTTTTGTGGATCGGCGCTCAAGAACAAGGGTGTGCAGACGCTGCTCGACGGCGTCATCGACTATTTGCCCAATCCGACCCAAGTTCTCAACGAAGCCCACGACCAGGACAAGGCGGAAGAAAAAATTGTGCTCGAGTCGGTAAACACCAAGCCCTTCGTCGGACTGGCGTTCAAACTCGAAGATGGCCGCTACGGCCAACTCACATACATGCGCATTTATCAGGGAAAAGTGTCCAAGGGCGATTTTATCGTCAACTGTTCAGCCGGGCAGAAGAAGGTAAAAGTGCCGCGTTTGGTGCGCATGCATTCGAACGAAATGAACGAAATCTCGGTCACTGAAGCCGGCGATATCGTCGCCATGTTCGGTGTCGATTGCGCCTCGGGTGACACCTTTACTGACGGTGAGGTCACCTACACCATGACCTCGATGCACGTCCCGGACGCAGTGATTTCACTGGCGGTGGCGCCGAAAGAAAAAGAGGGCCAGGTCAATTTTTCCAAAGCGCTCAACCGCTTTACCAAAGAGGATCCGACGTTGCGGGTCCACCGTGACGAAGAGAGCGCGCAAACCATCATGTCGGGCATGGGCGAACTTCACCTCGACATCTATATCGAGCGGATGAAACGCGAATACGCTTGCGAAGTGGTGACCGGTAAACCGCAGGTGGCCTACCGCGAGACGGTGACGCGCAAGGCGGAGTTCAATTACACCCACAAAAAACAGACCGGCGGCAAGGGACAGTTCGCCAAAGTGCTCGGCTACATCGAGCCGCTGCCAACCGACGCGGTGGAGACTTACGAATTTGTCAACGATACCGTCGGTGGATCGATCCCTCGCGAGTTTATTCCGGCCTGCGACAAAGGATTCAAAGAGGCGGTCTCCAAAGGATCGCTCATCGGCTTTCCCGTGGTTGGCGTGCGGGTGGTGATCAACGACGGTCTCCACCATCAAGTCGACTCGTCGGAGCAGGCGTTTAAGACCGCTTCGATCATGGCGTTTCGTGAGGCTTATGCAGAAGCCAAAGCGACCATCTTGGAACCGATCATGAAGGTCGAAGTGCAGGCGCCAGAAGAATTTCAAGGCGCGGTGATGGGCCAGATCAATCAGCGCCGTGGCGTCATCGTCGGTTCCGAAAACACCGAAGGCTACGTCATCGCCACCGCCGATGTTCCACTCAACACCATGTTCGGCTACTCCACCGATTTGCGCTCCGGCACTCAGGGCAAGGGCGAATTTACGATGGAGTTTTTGCGCTATTCGCCAGTGCCGAAGCAGGAACAAGAAGTCTTGATGGCCGAGTACCGCGCCGCGCAACAGAAAAAGTAAACCACTACGAGGCGATCGATGCGCCGTAACCGTTCACATCATCCCACGCCCGCTCGCCCTGAGCTTGTCGAAGGGCAGACTCGACTTGTTCTCGCCCTTCGACTTCGCTGCGCTGCGCTCAGGGTGCACGGTCGGGAGGGGCGTGAACGCTTACCATGCGCCTGACCGCCAAATTTATTTTCGTCTTGGTCATCGGCGTAATTTTAGTATCGGGCACCAGTGCCTGGGTAAGAGTGCACCAGGAAACCCGTCTATTTGAGGCCGGGATCGCGCGCTACGGACAGGTGTTTGGTCAAGCACTTGCCGACGCCATCGCGCGAACTTGGAAGATGGAAGGCGAGCAGATGGCGATTGCGTCGCTCGAGAAGATCACCGATTCGATTCCCGAACTCGACCTCAGGTGGGTGTGGATCGACGGCAAGAAAAACCGCGAGCTTTCGGCAGCGGAAGCGGAGCGGATTCGCAACGGACAAGAGGTGATGACCCACTCGCTCGATCGGGATGGCATTGTCTACAGCTATTTTCCGGTCGGGACCTCGGCCGATCGCACCGGCGCGATCCGAATGTCGGCGGCGCAGCAAACCCACCGTGAAGTGGTTCACACCATCCTGAAAATCAGTTTGGTGGCGATGTTGGCGATGTTTTTGGTGATCGCCACGGTGGCGGCAGTGATTGGGTTTTTCTTCGTCGGGCGGCCAGCGCGGGCACTGGTGCAAAAAGCCAATCGGGTGGCCGGTGGCGATTTGTCGGGGCCGTTGGTATTGAACCAGCGCGACGAGCTCGGGGTGATTGCGCAGGCGATGAATTCGATGTGCGACAGCCTTGCTGCCGAGCGCGACAAAGTCGCTGCCGAGTCGACTGCGCGAATCGCAGCGCTCGAACAATTGCGTCATGCCGATCGCCTCACCACCGTTGGCAAGTTGGCCTCGGGTATCGCGCACGAGCTCGGCACACCGCTCAATGTCATCATCGGCCGCGCCACCCTGGCGGCGCGTGGAGAGTTGCACGGTGAGGAAGCGCTCGACAACGCTCAGGTCGTCGTCGCAGAGGCCAAGCGGATGGCCCAAATCATTCGCCAGCTGCTCGATTTCTCGCGCGCTTCGCGATCACAAAAGCGCGACGCTGACTTGGTAAACTTGGTGACCCAAACTTTGAAATTGCTCGAGCCAGCAGCGCAGAAAAAACAGGTGTCTTTCAAGTTTGAGTCCGATTGGCAGTCTACCTGGGTCCTCCTCGACGAAGCCCAGATCCAGCAAGCGCTCACCAATTTGATCGTCAACGCGATTCACGCCACCGCCCAAGACGGACTGGTCACCACCCGCCTTGCCAATGTGTCCGGGGAATTCGCTGGCATTTGTCTCTCGGTAGTGGACACTGGCCACGGGATGGATGAGGCGACGATGGGCAGAGTGTTCGAACCGTTTTTTACCACCAAAGATGTCGGCGAGGGCACTGGACTTGGTCTCTCCGTTGCCTATGGCATTGTCAAAGAGCATGGCGGAGTGATCGACGTTTCGAGTTCGGTTGGCGCTGGCTCCACTTTCTCGATCTATCTGCCGCGCCAGTCGGGCGGAGCGACTACCGAGGCGGCGGCATGATCGGAAAGATTCTGGTCGTCGACGACGAACCGAGTATGTGCGAGTTCTTGAAGTGCGGGCTCAAGCGATCGTTCGAGGTGACGACTTGTACTTCGGCGCCGGCA
>JAHFDU010000388.1 GCA_023248835.1 Myxococcales bacterium
GCGAAAAGAATAGCTATTAACGTATCGGCGCGCGCCCAGCACGCTCCTAGCATGAGCCGGACCATTGCCGAACGCATCGAAGAGGACGAACGCCGTATTTTATCGCCGTTTGCGCAACTGTCGTCGAACAGCAAAGGGCGCGCGCGGCAGGAGGCGCCGTGCGACATGCGCCCGGCGTTTCAGCACGATCGCGACAAGATCATTCACTGCAAAGCGTTTCGTCGGCTGGCCGGCAAGACCCAAGTTTTTTTGGCGCCCGAGGGCGATCACTATCGCACCCGGATTACGCATACGCTCGAGGTGGCGCAGTTTGCCCGCTCGGTGACGCGCTTCTTAGGGCTCAACGAAATGCTCACCGAAGCGATCGTGATGGGCCACGATCTCGGCCACACCCCGTTTGGCCACGCTGGTGAAAAAGTACTGGCGCATCTTTTGCCCGACGGTTTTCACCACGTCAAACAGTCACTGCGCGTCGTCGACCAGCTCGAACACGACGGTGAAGGGCTCAACCTTACCCAAGAAGTGCGCGACGGAATTCTCAAACACTCCAAAGGCAAAGGCGCCATCTTCAGCGACAATCCCAACCTGACGGCGATGACGCTCGAGGGGCAGATCGTGCGCATCGCCGACATCTGCGCCTACGTCAACCACGATCTCGACGACGCGATTCGCGGCGGTCTCATTGAGGAGGCGGAACTTCCCGGTCAAGTAAGAGAGGTGCTCGGGCGCGCCCACTCTGAACGCATTCGTACCTTGGTGCGCGACCTGGTCGAACATTCGCGCTTCGAAGAAAAGCGCATGATTCGCATGAGCGATCGCGTCCTCACCGCGCTCTATGCATTGCGCGATTTTCTCTACGAGCGCGTCTACGAATCTGCCGGCGTGCGCGAAGAGTTTCAAAAAGCGCAGCGAATTTTAGAGGAGTTGTGGAACTATTTTCACCAGCACGCCGACGAATTTCGCCAGCACCACTGGCTGCGCGCCACCCGTGAAGAAGAGGGACTCGATCGCGCCATCGGCGATTTTCTCTGCGGCATGACCGATCGCTACGCGATGCGGCTGTACCAAGAATTGCTGCTGCCGAAGCCGTGGACGGTCTATTAGCTCTAACCATTGAAAAAGCGAAAAAGCTATTCTCGGAATGAGAGTTGTGATGTCCGACACTTCTCTTTGAAAGGAGCGGCAAGTGATGAACCTTGGAATCATGGAGCTTTTACTTATCCTGATCATCTTCGGAACGCTGGGCTTGTGGATCTGGGCAATCGTTGACGTAGCCAGCCACAAGTTTTCCAGCAACAACCAACTTGTCTGGATACTCGTGGTTGTGCTGACCGGGATTGTTGGGGCGATCGTCTACTTTGCCGTCGGCCGCAAGCAGCGCATCCTCACCTGAGACATCAAGCGACTTATTTCGCAAACTTTGTCGGATTGGCCAAAAAGTCGGGTTTGCAGTCGGAGCAGCAGAAGGCGTAGCGCTTGCCATTGTGAACCAGTTGTACGGTATTCGCCTTGACGGTGAACGCTTCGCCCGTCACCGGACAGTGGGTCGGCGTGCCTACCGGCAAGAGCGGCACACTGTTTTCCTCCGAAGAGGTGTTGGCCGCCACCGGAGCGGGCGCCGCTTTGGCAGAGCTGCTGGTAGCGCTGCGGGCACAACCAACCGAGGCGACGACAAAAAACATCATTAAATGAACGGTTCGCATCCATCAAAAATAGCACACACGTAAGTACAGCGCCCCGCAAATAGATCGGCATTTCGGCGCTGTACTTCGCGGGGTGGGTTCGGGAGGGGGCGGCGCCGCCCCCTCCCGGGTGGGCCCGCGGGAGGGGCTGAAGGCTTGCGGTTTTTTTGCAAGCCGAGTGACTCTTCCGCGAAGTACCGCCCGTTTGACGTTTGTCGACGAACATGTTCTGGGCGGTACTAAGCTTTCCGGAACGCCTCAGTCGCACACACAAACCCGCCAAAGTGCCTCACAAAAAACGTAAAAAAGCAGTGAATAAATAGAGGCATCGGCGCGACGAGCCGACTTCTGAAGCGGCACACCGGCTGCAATACCTCCTTCCCAAACAAGCCGATCGCCAAACGGTGATCCCACACTAGGAGGTTCCCAATGCGTACACTTACCGCTTTAGCGCTCTCTGTTCTTTGTGCCGCACCGGTTTACGCTCGCAGCCATGTCAAAGGCAAAGTCGCCAAGCCGGCCGTGACCGATTCGGGCACGACCGAGAACAAAGGCGAAAGCAAAGAGACCAAACCGATGACCGACAAGAAAGTAAAAAAGATCGGCAAGCGCGTCCACAAGAAGGCCGAGACCAAGCCGGCCGAGACGAAATCAGTCGAGCAGCCCACCAAGTAACCATTACTCTGGGGAGATACTCTCGAAACGAAAAAGACTCGGGTGCTTCTTCCGTAACTGTCAGCTGACAGCTGTAGGCTGTCGGCTGCTTTTCTAATAATCGTCGTTGCCGTCCCAGCGCCACTTGCCGCGTTCGCGCTCCTCGGGGCGACCTTCGCCCGGGCGCTTCTTGGCGTCACGCTGTTTTTCGGGACGCAACTGACGACGGCGCTGCTCTTCTTTGTTGGTTTCTGCAGACGCCACCGGCGCCGAAAAACGGGGGCCGCCGCGAAAGCCACCAGGACCACCACCCGGACCGCGTGGCGGACCACCGGGGCCACCCGCTCCCATCGGACGCGGGCGCGGCGCTGGGCGCGGACCGCCCGGCACCCGCTCTTGCGCCTTCTCGACGAAAATCGCGCGACCGCTGAGCAGCTGCCCATTCCACTGCGTCACCGCAGCCTCGGCGTCGGCATCGGTCGCGAGCTCGACAAAAGCGAATCCGCGCGGCCGCTGAGTTTCGCGGTCGAGCATGATGCGTACGCTTTGGACGGTGCGGCCCGATTCGGAGAATGCGTCGCGAAGTTCTTGTTCCGTAGTCGAATACGCCAAATTGCCAACAAACAGCTTCGTACCCATACGATCCTTTTACGCTCCTTTTTTTCGCAATGACTCAATAACTGGTGACACCTGCTATATTTACCACGATAAGGGCTTGCGTGTCCGCTGGCAAGCTGGAAATAAATATGTACGACTGAATAATCGCTTGGCGCCGATCGTCCTACCATTGTGAGGTCAACTCGCGTCTGGGTGCCGTCGCAATGGCCAGAAAATGAAACCGAATCGCCCGAATGGTTGACGCTATCGACCGAAACGCAGAGATGGATCGAAAACCAGAACGACGAGACCAAGCGATTCATTCGCCTGCGCTATGAGTCCGGGCTCTCTCAATATGAGGTACTCGAACAGATGGGCATTTCTCGTCGCCGGGTGCGCAGGTTCGAAACGCAGATACAAGCCGCGCTGCAGCGCTATCTGATTGGACTTGGCCTGCCGATCAACCTTCGACAAGGCTCAGAATTACCGGGTCGCTATGCCGCGCACGCACGAGCCACGGCAAGTGCAGGTCGCCAGCCGTAATGGAATCTGACTCAGGGCGAACGAGGCGTGAACCGTTACTTCTTTTTTCTCTGTCGCCCCCAAAAAACATCGAAGCGATAGTGGTAGTAACCATGGTCGTCTTGCGTTTCCAGTGACACGTCAATCCCTTGGTCGAATAG
>JAHFDU010000065.1:0-7922 GCA_023248835.1 Myxococcales bacterium
ATTTTGCCCTACAAAGATCGGCTGCAGCTGATGTCGCGCTATCTCCAGCAGCTGGTGATGGAATCGATCGGCAAAGAGCGTGATCGCGACGGAAAGGTGGTTCATCAGGGCATCGCGGTGTACGGCAACAAAGGCTCGACCGATCAGCACGCCTACCTGCAGCAGCTGCGCGAAGGGGTGGCCAATTTTTTTGTCACCTTTATCGAGGTGCTGCGCGATCGGCAAGGTCCCTCGGCCGCGCTCGAGAGTGGCGCCACCTGTGGCGACTATTTGCTCGGATTTCTCCTCGGCACCCGGCGTGCGCTTTACGAAAATGGGCGCGACTCGGTGACCATCACACTGCCCGAAGTGAGCGCATTTACCGTCGGTGCGCTGATTGCGCTGTACGAGCGCGCGGTCGGAATCTACGCCGAGCTTACCAACATCAACGCCTATCATCAGCCCGGTGTTGAAGCCGGAAAAAAAGCCGCCACCTCAGTGCTTGATTTGCAAACCTTGCTCATCGCGCACCTGCACAGCCATCGCGGCCAGCCGTTTACCGTCGACAAATTGGCCGCAGACTTAAAACAATCGGACGACGTCGAGACCCTGTTCAAGATTTTAGAGCACGCCTGCGCCAATCCCGACCACGGCATCACCCGCAAGCCGGGACCGTCGTTGCGCGAAACCAGCTATTTACTCGCCTGAAGTCGGAAATAGGCGCGCCACAAATACAGGCCGATCACCAGGTTCGCCGGTGAGACCGCAGCCAGTGAGAGGCGGCCGAACCAGGTCACGTCGTGACAGAGTGCGAGATAGGTCCAGTCGGTGAACATGTCGGACAGGCGCACGCCGGCGACGACAAGCAGCCATTCGGGTCGCTCTTTCCATTTGAACGCGGCGATGGTTTGCAAAAGCGCAAAAGCCGCCCAGGCTGCCGCCGTGCGTGGCAGCAAAGCTTGCGGATCGATGTAGGGCGCACCGTGAAAGATGGCGAACCACAAACTGGGCGCGAAAAATCCGACCGTAAACAGTCCACAGTCGAAGAGCGCGAGTGAAAAGAGAAGCCAGCGAATACGGTGCATGGCGTGCATGGCGAGATTGACATTGCTCGCGTGACGTTCAAAGGTCAATTCATGGCGGTCGAGATCTTTCAAACTGAAGTTGGGCTGCTGGGCAATTTCAATGAGCTGATTGCCGACGCAGCGACGAGAAAATGTGCGGTGGTCGATCCGGCGTACGAAGTTGATCGGCTGCTTAGCGAAGCTCGGGCGCGGAATTGGCAGATCGAAGCGATACTCATCACCCACACCCATCACGATCACATCGAAGGGGCAGAGGAAATGGCGCGCGCGACCGGCGCGACGCTGTATGTCGGTGCTGGAGAAGCGGACGCAGCCATGGCGGCGGTACCATCGGCCAAGCTGGTTGCCCTTTCCGGTGGCGAAACCATTGCCCTAGGCGAAACCTCCATCGAAACCCTGGCAACCCCCGGTCACACTCTCGCCGGGACGTCGTATCTCATCGGTGGCGCGGTGGTGACTGGCGACACCTTGTTTGTCGGCGGCGTCGGTCGCACCGATTTTCCGGGCGGCAGTCCGCAGATTCTTTGGCAAAGTTTGCAAAAATTGGCGGCGCTTCCCGAGGAGACGCGGGTCTATCCCGGCCATGACTATGGTCAATCGCCGACCTCGACGATCGGCTGGGAGCGGCTGCACAATCCCTATCTGCTGTGCCAAAGCGAAACAGAATTCGTTGCGCTGCGCACCGGCAAGAACGCACCCCGGCCCCTCCGACGTGGGTAAGCCGGCCTCACTTGAGCGCAGCGAACGGATTCATGCAAGCAACGCCAGTGCGTAGGACGTCTTTGATATTCCTGGTCACCAAGGTCAACGATGGACACGAGCGGTCGCAGCAAGCAGGCCGTCGATGGCGGAGATCGGCCCGTTCGCTCCCATGCGTCCCCACTCTTCAGCAATACGCTGATCGACAGGCAGGATTCGATCGCTGTGGCTTGTGACCACGCGATCGAGCCAACCATCCAGCGCCGTCGCAGCTTTGACGTCGCGGCGGCGGATCGACTCGATGCCGCGACGGATTTCGCCAATGACCAAGACGCTCAAATGAATTTCCTCATCGGGGACAGCGGCGAACCATTCGGCAACATGAGAATCACAGCGCTCGCGCTTGCGCAGCTCGGAAAGCACGTTGGTATCGAGCAGCCAGCTCACAGCTTGACCGGGCGGCGGCGATCTCGGGCTCGTGAAAAATCATGATCGCGGCCCGCAGTTGGCATCGCGAGCAGGAGCTGCTTGAGGCTGCTCTTCGCCTGCGATGGCGAAAGCACTACGCGCAGGATTTCACGATGTTCGGCTTCAGAAGAGCGCCCATGCTGGGCGGCCCTCGCTCGCAATCGACGAACGATCACTTCGGCTAAACGTCGAACAATGAGCTGAGCCACACGGCACCTCGACAAAATGATAGCAATGATAGCATATGTTAGGGCGAGAGCCAGGGATGAATCGGCAGGTCGACACAGGCTACCAGGGCGCTGCCGTCGGGGCGCTTGGGGCAAATGCGAAACAGCGTCGGCAACACTTCGATTGAGACGTAGTGGTGCTCGTTGACAAAGCTTGACACCGACGGCGGACACGCCGGCAAACCGAGCGTGCCGCAGGTTGGCGCCCGCAGCTCGGCACCGCCGCCGCCAGAGACCAAGTAGTGGAGTCCGCCGATGCGGCCACGCTCGTAATCGTGATCGTGGCCGCTCATGAATAGCGCGACGTGGTGGCGCTCGAGCAGCGGCACGTAAGAGTGCATGCATTCGCGGTTGCCACCGTGCATGCCCGAAGAAGACGGACCTTCGTGTGCAAAGACGAAAATTGGTCGATGGTGGCGGTTGGCGGTCGACAGATCGCGCTCGATCCAGGCGAGCTGGGTGGCAGAGCTGTAGACGTTCGAATCGAGAGCGACGAAGTGAATGCCGGCGGCATCGAAACTGTAATAGGCGCCGTCGGCCGATGAGGGCAACGCAAAAGCATGAAAGAATCGCAGATAGATTGGCAGGCCGTGGCCGTGCATAGCGTACTCGTGGTTTCCGGCCGAAGGAAACAGCGCGAAACGCGAAAGCAGTGGGGTTGCGATCGAAAAAAAGCGCTCCCAGTCACCGAGGTCCGAGCCGCGCCCGACCAGATCACCGGTGCCAAGCAGCAGGTCGGGATCTTCCTCAGCGATCGCCCGCACCATCGCTTGATGGATGTCGTGGCCGGTGCGAACGTCGCCATAGACTACAAAGCGCAGCGGATGGCCGCGCGGCGGTAGGGTGCGAAAAGACGCCTCGGCGAGAGCGATCGGATCGGCGTGCGCGGCGCTTATCTCGACGCGATAGCGACAGAGGGTCCTGGCGTGCAGAGGGCGGAGTACCAGTTCATGCTGAGTGCGCAGTTTGTCGTCGCTGACGTGATGTTCGAGATGTTCGCCAAAATCGATGCGCGCCCGCGTCGGTAGATCGGTTTCAAACACCACGGTGACGCCGGTTTCAGACAGCGCCTGCAGATAAGGTCCGACGACGACACGCGCCACTTGCGACGATTCGACTTCGACATCGACGAAAGCGTTGTGAAGCGCGGTGCGAGGATGGGCTTCTATTGCCAGCACATTGTCGCCATTTTGCAAAAAATTGAGCGGCAACAAGATCGATTCCGATTCGCCGCCGTGAACATCGGTGGCGACCGCGCTCGGTGACAGATCGTCAAGACGGCGGCGCGCAACTTCGTGTCCGTTGAAAAACAGGGCCATGCCGTGCAAGTAGCGCACGTGAGCGGTCAGGGTGGCTGGGTGCGCGTCGCTGCCAAACGAAAAGTGAAAACGGCGATAGACCGCGCCAAGGCAGCTACCGCCGTCACTGTTTTTGGAGGGCCAGCCGCTGTCGTCAAACTTGGGGTCGCGCCAGTCGTGCGGCGGAGCGAAACAGAGCGACCGAGCGTTGTCGCCAAATCGTAAGGCGGTCATGGAGTCGACGTGCAGCGGCATCGAGCCGAGACATACCGAAAGAGCCAGCGAAAGACGAAAAAACACCCACCATTTTCCTCTCAGCGCGGCATTGCCGCAACCAAATTGTAAAGCCGTTTTTGCACGAGGCCGCGCTGTCGATCCCACGGGGCGTGCCGCCCCGCCCCGTCGGCAAAGCCGTCGTTCGCCCTCGCACTCGGACCATTAAGGTCCGGCTCGGGCCGAACCCCACCCCTGCTACGGCGCGACTCCGCGCCGACGGCGCCTTTGGCGCCTTGAAAATACTCAGCGGCGTTAGAAAATCTTCGCGCGCCGCGACGAATTTCGGAAGTAGTAGATCAGCACCGGCAAGCGCAAGAAAAACCGGTTAGAAATCTAGGACAACCCACAGGGGCGCCCGGAAGTCGGCGTTGATTCACGTTTCGCGATTCTTACCACCGCCGACAGCCGAGTAGCTGACAGCTGACAGTGGAGAAAAATCGCAAAATCGCGTTGACCCTCCCGTGAATTCGCTCTTGAAAGGAGGACTAGAGTAGGTGATTTCATGAATGAATCCGAAACTGTCGGCTGTGAGCTGTCGGCCCGGACTTTCGGGCGCCCCTGGGACAACCCACCGGGAAATTGCCAAAAGGTGCGAAAGACAATACCGTCGCCAAGATGAACCCGCTTCCTTACGTGCGTGCGGCGCTGCTTTGCGAGCGCGTGCTGACCGAGAAAGATGACTCGCTCTCGCTGATTCGCCTACTCGAGAAGCTGCAGATCGATCCGGTCGGCGACGGCCCGCTGAGAGTGCGGCTGTCGCTGTTGCTGATGCTGATCGCGGGCGAGGTTTCACCCGGCGTCCACACCCTGCTCATGCAAATCGAAATGCCGTCGGGAAAAATGGTCGGCGAGCAGGGACGCACCATCGATTTTCGCAATGCCACACGCGAGCAGTCGGTCAATTTTGTCGTCGACATTGATCTGCTCACCGAGGAAAGTGGGGTGCACTGGTTTTGGTTTGCTTTTAACGACAAGAGCCAAGTACTCACCCGAACGCCGTTGATGGTCACACGGGCCAAACGAGGCGCGCCGGCCGAGAAAAAAGCGTGAGCAGCCTTCAGCGCGTTCCGCGGCAGCCGTATGAAATTGCGCCGCCCGAAATCGCATCTGGACTTATCACCACCGCATTTTCGCTCGAGGGCTTCCGCACTCTGCGCACGCTCGGAATCGTGCGCGGCATCGTGGTGCGTTCACGTTCGGTACTTGGCAATTTTGCCGCTGGCCTGCAAATGATGTTCGGCGGCAACATCACCCTGTTCACCAGCCTTTGCGAAACCGCGCGGCGCGACGCTTTTTTGGTGATGCTGCACCACGCCCATGAGCTCGGCGCCAATGCAGTCATCGGTATGCGCTACGACGCCACTGAAATCATGGCTGGGGCGACGGAAGTGATCGCCTATGGCACTGCGGTGGTAGTCGAATCAGTGGCGCAGTAAATTTATTTGGGGGCGCGGCGCAGCGAGACCGACATGTTTCGGCCATCGATGCGCTGCTCGAACCAGAAGATCTCGGTGGCCGACAACGTGACCTGAACGCGATTTGGATCGGGATGAAGGCCATCGTCATATTGGCTCAGCAAGCGGCGCACGCAGCCAACCGGATTCAAATCGGAGGCCGAGGTGTCGATGCGGCTAAGACCCACATCGTTGCGACCATCGCCGCGCTCGGCGACATAAAGATTCTCGCCGTCTGTAGCCACCACGCTTCGGAGATGAAGCAGGTTTTTTTCGAGCAGCGTCTGCGGCATGACGCCGTGGTGATCGAATGCCTCAATGTCGCCAAGGCCGCAGACCAACTTGGACGGTGTAACGAAGGTTCCGCCCGCGGCCAAACAATCCTGGCCACCGACGGTGCCGAGCGAAACCGGTGTCGCCTCGGCTGCCGAGGTTGAGACATGATAAAGGTTCAGGCTGCCGCCGGCCGGTGCGGCGGCGAAATAGAGCTCACCGCCGACAATCTGATCTTCGATCGGCGTGCCGACGCCGGCGATCTTGGCAAAAATCGTCGACGTCTCTCTGGCAAAATCGACGCGCTCATATTGCGCGCCCTGATCTTGTGTCACTCGTAGATAGGCGCGGCCGCTCACCACCGCGACGAGTTTGGCGCCTGTCCACTCGGTGCTGCCGATTTGCGTCGGTGCGCCGCCGCTTGCAGCGATGCGAAAAAGCCCGACGGTTGCAGGAGCATTTCCGATTGCTTGTAAGAAATAGAGATCATTTCCGGAAGCGGTGAGGGAGTGAATCAGTTGATCGTCAGGCGAGGTGTAAAGGGTGGTACGCCGGCTGCCGTTGCGATGGACGCGATCGATTTTGCTCGGCGGCGCGCCGTTCTGGCGCCAGGCGAAGAAAACATCATCGCCCACCGTCGACAGGCCGAAATAGACGCTCGAGTTGTTGAGCCCGTCGAGCACCACTGAGGACTGCGAGCAGGGAGCGTCGACCAGGGTGCCCACCGGGATCATTTTGGGCGTGCCGCAAGCGACGAAAAATAAAAGAACACTCGACAGGCCAGACCAAGTTCGCATCGTTTACCTTCTCAATTCTACAATAATTTCGAGTTTTTGGGCAACTCGAGGGCGGGTGAAAAAATATTCGATACAATTTATTATTTAGTACCTTGCAATGTATAATACAGTGTGTTACTTGGTAGCTGGTGAACCCGCAATTTAACAAAGGCATCCTCGAACTTTGCGTCCTCGCCCTGGTCAGCCGCAAAGAGCGCTACGGCTATGAGCTGGTCGAGCTGATCTCGAGCCGCATCGACATTTCGGAAGGCACCATCTATCCGATTCTGAAGCGGCTGACCGAAGAGGATTATTTCGAAACCTACTTGCAAGAGTCCAAAGAGGGACCGCCGCGCAAGTACTACCGCATCACCGCCAAGGGGCGACGAGTGTGCCACGACGGCATGCGCGATTGGCAAGTGTTCATTAGACAGGTCGATACATTGCTTAAGGAAGGAGAGGGGAAATGACGGAACAAGATTATTTGGTACAGTTGCGGGTGGAACTGCGTGAATTTTCGCCCGCCGAAGTGGCCACCATTGTCGCCGATCACGAGGAGCATTTTCGCGCCGCCAAAGCCGCCGGCAAGAGTGACGACGAGATCGCCGCACGGCTCGGCTCGGCGCGCAGTGTCGCCAACGAATACCGCGCCAACCAAGTCGAGCGTAAAGTCGCCGAAGCGCATTCGCTGAGTGAGCGCGCCTCAGCGTTCGGTCACGGCGCGGTGGTGATGTTTGCCCTGGCGCCGTTCAATTTTTTCATGCTGGTGGGGCCATTCCTGTGCGCCGCGGTGCTGCTCTTCAGCGGTTTGGTGACGGCGGCGGCCATACTCTTCGCTGCGCTTTGCGCCACCGGCTTTTCGCTGTTTGTCGGCGGCCCGACGCTGCTACTCAAATTGTCGGCGCTGTTTCTTTGCCTCGCGGGTGTCGGCGCCTCGTTTGCGCTGCTGCTTGCGTGCATCAAAGGCACGGAATGGTTTTGGCGAATGAGCGTCGCCTATCTGCGGTGGAACCTGGCGCTGGCTCGGCGGCGCCCAGAAAACAAAGAAACATTGGGAGGAAATCATGCGTCTTAAGACTTCATGGAATTCACTTTTTATCGGCAGTTTGCTTTTCACCTTTGGCTGCTTAGCGTTTTCCTATGTGCTCGCGTGGATCGGAAAAGACGCGCACGCCAAGGGAAATTTTCCGACGTTTGTATTCGAAAATTATGAAAAGGGCGCGCCCGGTAAAGAGGTTCATCTAACCAAGATCCTGCCAGCCGATCGATTTGAGAAATTGGTGGTGCAGTCCGATTCTGGCGACATCCATATCAAGCTTTCCGCCGACGACCAGATCCACGTCGCCTTCTCCGGGCATCTGTCTTCCGAACAAGAGGCTGGCTGGCT
>JAHFDU010000065.1:7932-14082 GCA_023248835.1 Myxococcales bacterium
ACCTTAATGTTGAATCTCACCGATCGGTCACAAGGAACGTTTCCATTTATTAATTGGTCGAGCAGCTCGAGCAAATTGGAGGTCGCGCTCCCTCAGGCCAAGCTCATGGCCCTCACGGTTCACGTTGGCTCGGGCGACGTTTTGGTCGAACGGGTTGGTTTTTCGCGAGTCGAAGTGAAATCGGGATCAGGCGATCTGGAGCTGCACCTCGAGGGCGCCGGAGAATTGATACTGCAGACCGGTAGCGGCGAAATCGACCTCGATGGCAAGGTGAAGCGAATCGATGTCGACACCGGATCGGGCGATGTCAAGGCCCGGCTCGGAGAGTCGCCGACGCAGCTAAAGATTTCGACTGGGTCGGGTGATGTAGAGTTACGCGCCCCCAGTCTTAGCGGCTGGATAAGAACCAAGACCGGCTCGGGAGACGTCAGCAATTCGCTTGGCACCAGCGGCGGTCCCGAGATCGGCTCGATCAGGACCGGTTCGGGCGATATCACGATTTCAAAATAAGCCAGGAACAAAACTGGGGTCGGCGCCCTTCGACTTCGCTGCGCTTCGCTCAGGATGAGCGGTTTTTAGGGGTAAGCGGTTGGGATGTGTACGCCTGTCCTGAGCTTGTCGAAGGACTTGAAATGTGTGAGTTTTTATGCAATGGAGTCGCAAATGAATACGATTTCTCCGGTCATTGATTTACGCGAAATTTGCAAAGCCTATCAAATGGGAGAAATCACCGTTTCTGCGCTTACATCGGTGTCATTGCTGATTCGGCGTGGCGAGATGGTGGCGATTATGGGCGCGTCGGGTTCGGGAAAATCGACCCTGCTCAATTTGCTCGGCACCCTCGATCGGCCGACCTCTGGACGCTATTTTCTCGACGGAGAACCGACCGAAACCAAGAACGAATTTGAGCTCTCGCAGCTGCGCAATCGCAAGATCGGTTTTGTGTTTCAATCCTTCAATCTACTGCTGCGCGATACCGCCCAAGAAAACGTCGAATTGCCGATGATTTATGCTGGGCTCTCGGCCAAAGAGCGGCAGCAAAAGGCGCGCAATGCGCTGCACCGGGTTGGGCTTTCCGACCGCATGGATCACCTGCCCAATCAACTGTCGGGCGGTCAGCAGCAGCGGGTGTCGATTGCGCGCGCCATCGTCAATCAGCCGGCGCTGCTGCTCGCCGACGAGCCGACCGGAGCGCTCGATTCGGCCACCACCGGCCAAGTGATGGAGCTGTTTTCCGAGCTGCATCAACAGGGAATGACCGTGGTGGTGGTCACCCACGATGCCAACATCGCCAAGTATGCCGAGCGCGTGGTGCGCTTCAAAGATGGCGTTGTTTTATCGGACGAAAAGGCCGCCCATGCGCACAGCGCTTTGCACGCTGCTCATTAGTGCGACCAGCAGCGTCGCGCTTGGCCGGCCGCTGACGCTGCACGATGCGGTCGATTTGGCGCTGCAGCGCGATCCGCTCTATGCCGAAGCCAAAGTGGTCGACGATCGATCAAAGCTCGGGGTGTTGCGGGCGCAGCTCGACCGCTTCAGTTTCAAGATCGATGGCCAGCTGCAAGAGCTGTGGAACAAAAGCAACATCGCAGGTCCAACCCAATATGACTCGCAATGTGGGCTCAACGGAACATCGCTCGGCGGTCTGCCCGACTCCTGGTGTACGGGGCTCGGCGGCACCAATTCTAAAACTCTGTCGGCGATTCAGTCGCCCGAGGCTGGCCAAGGCTTGCTCAATTTGCGAGCGCGGCTAGACGTACCGATTTTTTCTGGGCTGCGCGTCGAATCGAATGTCGAAAATCGCTTACGTGTGCGCGATCAGGCGCACGCCAATCTTCGACAGGCGCGCAAAGATGTAGCACTGGCGGCGGCGCGCGCCTATTGGGCGGTGAGACGCTTGGCGATTTTGCGCGACGTTACGCAAGGTGCGCGTGATCGTTTGAGCGAAGCCGAACAGGTGGCGGCGGCGCGGGTGAAAGCTGGCCTGGCACCGCCGATTGATCGCAACCGCGCGGCGCTAAGAAGAGTGCAGCTCGAGGCGCGCCTTGCCGATCAGCGCGGCCAGTTACAAGAAGCGGCAGTGCAGCTCGGCGTGCTGCTCGGCGTCAGTGATGCGGTCGAGCCGACCGAGGCGCCCGATTTTCCTTCGGCGATCGCGCCGGTCGCCGAGCTTTTGCACGACGCCGACAAGGCGCGACCGGAAATCGACAGCGCCCGTCAGGCCAGTTTGGCCCAGGCGCAAGTGGTGCGCATCGCCAAGAGCAGCTGGTATCCGCAGCTGTCGGGCTTTGGTCTTTTTCAATACGGCAACAATCCTTATCTGCTGGCGGCGGGAAGTTCGCTGCCGTCGACCTCGGTCAATCCATTTTCCAACGTTTCGGGCTCGCTCAGTTTTGGTCTTTCGCTCTCGGTGAATTTGTTCGACACGCTGAATACCTGGACTTCGGTGCGTGACGCCAAGTTCGAGCAGCTCCGACTTTCGCACGAGGAGAAGCGAGTTGAGCGAGTGGTCGAAGGCGACGTGCGCGGTGCGCATGCGCGGATTGTGCATCTGCTCGGGCGCAAAACGCCACTTGAACAGACGCGCGAATTGGCGCGCGACAACCTTTCGATTTTGGCAGCGCGTTATAAGAACGGCGACGCGCTGATTTTTGAATTTTTGGATTCGCAGATCGATTTGATTAATGCGGAAATTGATGTCGCTGATCTAGAAGCACAACTTTCGATCGCGTGGATCGAGTTGCAGGCTGCGCTCGGAAAAACCATAGGGGTCTCACTATGACAAAAAAACGCATACTTTGGCTCGTCGGAGTGGTCGCCGTGGTGGGCACGTTCTTTTACGTGCGCCATGTCCGCGCCAGTCACAACCACATCGATCAGTCGCTGATCGTCACCGTGAAACGCGGCGATTTGGCGATCGATATTATCGAAACCGGCAAAGTGCAGCCGCACGAAAAAGTCGAAGTCAAATCCAAAGTCGCCGGTCAAGTCGAAAAAGTTTTTGTCGAAGAGGGGCAGACGGTCAAAAAAGGCGATCTGCTGTTGCGTCTGGACGCCACTGATTTTCGCCGCGATGTGGCGCAGCGTCAGGCCGAAGTCGCGCAAAAAGAGGCCGACGTCGCGCAGGCCAAAAACTCGCTCGAGTATGCTCACCTCAACCTGGAGCGGCGCCAGCGCGGACTTGAAGCGCGCGGCGTCTCCCAAGCCGACGTCGATTTGGCTCTCAGCGATCTGAAAGCCAAGACAGTGGCGCTGCGCTCAGCCGAGGCGCTTTTGCAGGGCGCGAAAGTTGCGCTCGGCGCGGCGCAAGATCGGCTGCGCTACACCGAAATTGTGGCACCGATGGATGGCACGGTGATTCAGCGCGGCATTGAGCCGGGCGAAGTGGTGACGCCGGGCGTGCAGGCGACGTTCGAGGGAAAGTCGCTGTTGACAGTGGCCAACCTCAATACCCTGGTGGTCAAGACCGATCTGAATCAGATCGATGTCGCCAAAATAAAGCTGGGGCAAAAAGTGACACTGGTGCTCGACGCGCTGCCGGGAAAAACCTACCAAGCTTCGATCTCCAAAATAGCGGCCGCGTCGATCATTCCGAAAGACAAACCGTTCGATGTTTTCCCCACCGAAGCAGCGCTGGCCAAATCGGACGGTCTCATCAAACCGGGCATGACCGCGGATGTGCGCGTCCACGTTGAGACCAAGCAGGGAGTGCTGTCGCTGCCGATTGAAGCGGTGCGCAAAGAAAAGGGCAAGAGCTACATTACCCTTGTCACCGCTCTCAAAAACAAACAGTCGCAGAAACAGATCGAAGTCGAAACCGGCGTGCGCAGTGATCGCGACGTCGAAATTCGCTCCGGCCTTACCGAGGGCGCGCGTGTTTTGGTGCAGCCGCCGTCCTCGTCTGAAAATGAACCAAAGATGTGAGGAAGAAGCTGACAGCTAACACCTGACAGTCGACAGCCAAGGGATCGCGCTGATGCGCGATGGAGATTCTTTTGATAGGAAGTCGAAGGTAGCCAGAATGAATTCTAGATGTGGGTAGAGTATTTTCGCATTGCTCGCAAGGTGATTTGGGCGAATCGATTTCGCTCGATTCTGACTGTGGTCAGTATCGCGGTCGGCGCGTTTTCGGTGACGCTGATGACATCGCTCGGCAAGAGCGGCCAGGCGACACTGATGGCCCATATGGAGGAGATCGGCGGTGCGCGTTTGATTGGGCTGTGGGCCAAAAACCCCGAGCGCGCCGAGCGAAAACTCGGCAACCACTCGAGCGGCCTTACCAAAGAGGATGCCGCGCTGCTTCACACTGCCGTGCCCTACGTGCAGGACTCGGAACTGTATGCATCGCGCTGGCGCGATGACGTGATGAACGATCTAGGTGCGTCGACGCGGGCCAGCATCGCTGGTGGCGACGCCGACTTTTTTCATTTCTTTAAATTGAGAGTCAAACACGGCCGCAGCTTCACCGCGGAGGAGAACGAGCGCCACGCGCCGGTGTGCGTGGTGGGTGAAAAACTGGCAAAGGATCTCTGGAGCGGCGATGCGCTCGGCCATCACTTGGGCTATGCCAATTCGCGCTGCCAGATCGTCGGCGTACTCGGCGACAGTGGGCGCTGGAACGGCAGCATGGATTTCGACTGGGACAACTTGGTGGTCTTTCCCTATTGGACGCTCAAAGACATCTCGCCAACGATTGTGCAGTACTCAACTTTGATGTTTCGCACCGACGACAAAGCGCACAACGACATCGCCAAACGGGTACTCAATGCGCTGCTCACCGAACGCCACCATGGTGTCGACGATTACGAAATTTGGGACTTTGCGCTGGAGCTCAAGAAGTTCGAAAAGATTTTCGACATCATGAAACTGATCGTCGGCATGATCGCTTCGATCGCCCTGTTCATCGGCGGCATCGGAGTGATGAACATCATGCTGGTGAGCGTGCAGGAGCGGGTGCGCGAAATTGGCATTCGCAAAGCGCTTGGCGCCAGTCCGCAGGCCATCAATCGCCAATTTCTGCTCGAGGCGATTTTGCTTTCCGCCGCCGGCGGGTTTTTCGGCATTGCGCTTGGTTACTCGGGTTCGTTCGGCGCCAATCTGCTGATAAAGTGGGCGCGCTCAAGTTGGGTCGGGCTGGTGTCGTGGCCGGCGATGGTCGCGGCTCTCACTGTGTCGGTCACCATCGGCGTGGTGTTCGGCTATTTTCCGGCGCGACGCGCAGCTCGTCTCGACGCGGTGGCGGCAATGAGACGGTGATGTCATGAACTTTGGCGAGACTTTGCGCAGTGTGTTTCGCACCTTGAAGGGGCAGCCGATGCGGGCGGCGCTGACGCTGCTCGGCGTCATCATTGGCGCCGGATCGATCGTGCTGGTGGCGGGACTAATGAGCGGCGGCCGCGAGGCACTGCTTGAAACCAATCAGGGGGTCAACGACAGCGATCTGATCACCGTGCGCAACGACGATCCGCCGGCCAAGCAGCGCATGAAAACGCAGCGTGGTCTCGGTGTGCGCGACGCCGATACCCTGTCGGAGTCGCCGCTACTTGCAGGCGCGCAAATTTCCAGTGTGGCAGCGCGCGAAATACAGATCATCGCACCCAAGAAAAAGCGTGCACGCCTGGTCGGTGCCAGCCCCAACGAGCTCAACTTGTACCACCTCGAAATCGAGCGCGGACGCTTCCTGTCGGACGAAGACCTCCAGGCGCGAGCCCGGGTCTGCGTCATCGGCCAAGAGATCTGGCAAGAGGTTTTTCCCGATCGCGATGCGCTCGGCGATGCCAGCATTCAGGTTGAAAATCATCTTTGGAAAGTGGTCGGCGTACTCAAGAACAAACCCAACTTGAGTAGCGGCGACGGCACCTGGATCTGGAACCGCCGAGTGCTGGTGCCGCGTCCCACCTTCGATTCGATCTACGCGCCGAATCACCGCGCTGACCGACTTTTTGTCCGCGTCAAAGGACTGCAAATCGGCCCGGCGCTCGAAGCCCTGGTCTCGGTGGTCGACGGCACCATTTTGCGCCGCCACTATGGCGTACACAATTTCAAAGCCGAGAGCAGCAAGAGTGCCAACAAACAGTTCGAAGTCATCCTTTCGGTGATGGCGCTGCTGCTGCTTTCGACCGGCCTGCTCTCGCTGTTTGTCGGTGGCAT
>JAHFDU010000066.1 GCA_023248835.1 Myxococcales bacterium
GATCAGCGGCAATGAGGTAGCGTTCATCGACAATTCGTCAACGCCAAGTCCGAGCAGCACCAGCGCGAACAGCGGTTCGCCGGCCATTTCGCCGCAGACGCCGACTCGCCGCGCCACCGCGTGGCCGGCATCGACCACCAAACGAATCATGCGCAAAATCGCCGGATGCAAAGGCTTGTAGAGATAGCCGACGTGTTCGTTGACGCGGTCGATGGCGAGCGTGTACTGGATGAGGTCGTTGGTGCCGATGGAGAGAAAATCGGCCTCTTTGGCAAGTAGATCGGCCACCATCACCGCCGAGGGCATCTCGACCATAATGCCGATCGGAACTTTCGGATCGAAAGCCATTCCCTCTTGGGTGAGTTCTGCTTTGGCCTCTTCGAGTACAGCCTTGGCTTCACGCAATTCGCCCACGCCCGAGATCATCGGAAACATGATGCGCATGCGTCCGTGCACCGAGGCACGCAAAAGGCCACGCAACTGCGACTTGAACAGCCCGCGCTCACGCAAACAGAGACGAATCGATCGCAACCCGAGTGCCGGATTGACTTCGTCGACGGGACCGAGGGGCCCGAGTTTGTCGCCGCCCAGATCAAAAGTTCGAAACGTCGTCGGAAATGGCGACATTCGCCTGAGCACGCCACGCGCGTGCATGAAATGCTCTTCTTCACGCGGCAGATCGGCACGATCGAGATAGAGAAACTCGGTCCGGTAAAGTCCGATACCTTCGGCGCCGTGCTCGAGTGCGCTTGGTACCTCTTCGGTGACCTCGACGTTGGCGTACAAACGCACCCGCGTGCCGTCGAGCGTCTCCGCCGGCAGATCGCGGTTGCGCAAGAGACCCGCAACAAAAGCTTCGTGCTTCTGGCCTTGCGATCGATATTCGGCGCACTGTTCGAGCGTCGGCCGGATGATGACTTCGCCGCGCATGCCGTCGACGATGAGCAGATCGCCCGAGCCGACTTCATCGGTGATGTTCTCAAGCCCAACCACCATCGGGATGTCAAATGCGCGCGCTAAAATTGCGCTGTGCGAAGTGCGTCCTCCGACATCCGTGGCAAAGGCCGCACAGGAGGCCCGGTGCAAATGCACGGTATCGGCGGGAGACAGATCATGGGCGATTACTATGAGACCAACGGGCATGGTCGGTGTCGAATCAACTCCCATGAGATTGCTCAAAATACGATCGCCGACAAAATCGACGTCGCTGCGGCGCTCGCGAAAATAGTCCTCCTCGATGGCGTCGAACATGGTCTTGATCTCTTCGACGGTCTTACGCAGCGCCCACTCGGCATTGATTTTTTCTTCGCGAATACGCTGCCGCGTCGGATCGACCAAATGTTCGTCGCGCAAGATCAGCTGATGCGCTTCGATGATGCGGAAGTGATCATCGCCCTCGCGCTCCTGCAGCTTGCGCTTGATTCGCTCGAGCTCCTCGTGCGAAGTCCCGAGCGCAGCATCAAAGCGAGCCAGCTCAAGCGTGATTTCCTCGTCGGTGATGTGGCGCTTAGGAGTTTTTAGACGCCGCCGATCAATAACAAACGCGCGGCCCACCGCCAGGCCCGGGCCAGCCGCCACGCCGCGCTTGATGACCATCACTCGCTCGCCCGACTGCGGCACTAGTCCTCACCAAATTTGTCTTGAATGAGCGCCGTCAGCACTGCCAACGCTTGTGTAGCATCCGCTCCGACACAGCGCATGGTGATATAGCTGCCCTTGGAAGCCACCAGCATGAGCACGCCCATGATGCTCTTGCCGTTCACTTGTTGTCCGTCCTTCTCGACGGTGATGTTGGATGCAAACTTGTTCGCGGCCTGAACAAACTTGGTCGCCGCCCGCGCGTGCATGCCAAGTTCGTTCAAAATCTGCAAGCGCGCCTCGACGGCAACTGGCGCTGTGGTCATTTGCACTCTCCTCCACGGATGTGGATGCTTTTGACACCGGTGGCTTGAAGCTCCTCTGCCAGCGCGCGCGCGCTGTGTGATCGATCCGCGGTAGCCAGTTTGCACAGCATCGGTAAATTGACTCCGCCGAGAACAACGCCGCCGCCTTCGCAGTGTTTGCAGCAAAGATTGAACGGCGTCGATCCTTCAAGGTCGACCAGAAAGAGTACCTCGGCGGCCCCTACTGTCGCCACTGCTTGTTCGAGGCGCCCTTGCACCTCGCCGCGCGGCTCGCCGAAACCTACCTCCACCACGTGAACGTCGAGTCTGCCGGTCAAACGCTCCACCGCCTCGACCATCGCCGGCCCGGCACCACCGTGACTGACAACGATTACACCGGTCATTCACGCCCCGCATTGTGACTTCCGGCAAGATCGCGATGCCGCACCGAAATCGGGCCTCCACCCTGAAGTCTTCGAGCGAGCTCCTCTACCACCGCCACCGAGCGATGGCGGCCGCCGGTGCAACCGACCGCGATGGTCAAGTAGGCTTTGCCCTCGCGTTCAGCCCGCGGCAAGACGTATGTCAATAGCGCTTCCACGCGTTCTAAAAATCCCTGTGCATCTGGATTATCCAGCACAAACGACGAAACTGCCAGCTCCTCTCCCGTCGACGCCGACAGCGCTTCGACAAAATAGGGATTGGGCAAGAACCGCACATCGAAAACCATGTCGGCTTCGGCCGGCAGGCCGTGTTTGTAGCCAAAAGAGAGCAGCGTCGCGCCGAGCTGCTCAGAAAACCGACGGTAACGTTCTTGAATGACCCCCTTCAGCTGATGCACGTTGAGTGCAGTGGTGTCGACCACTGCAACCGCTTCTTCGCGCAGCGCCCGTAGAACCTCGCGCTCTTCCGCAATGCCCTGACGCAAATCGTCACCGGACAAAGGATGGCGCCGCCGCGTCTCGGAGAAGCGTCTGAGCAGAACATCGTCCTCGGCGTCGAGAAAAAGCACTTCGAGCGGATGGCCTTGCGCTCGCAGCGACGCAAACATTTCAACGCTGCCAGCCAAGAAATCGCGCTCGCGCGCATCCACTCCGAGGGCAGCGCGGTCGGTTTCGCCGCTGCGCGAAAGCAATTCAACAAATCGACCCAGCAGCGGAATCGGCAAATTGTCGACACAGAAGAAACCAACGTCCTCAAGAGCCCGCAATGCGGTCGACTTGCCGGCACCGGAAAGGCCGGTAACGATCACAATGCGCATTGGGTCACTCACAGCTCGACCTTTCGATCGTCCTGAGCCTGTCGAAGGGTCGACACCGCTATTCGACCTCGTCGATGCGAAACTGTGACGGGTCGCTCTTGGCTTCGAGCGC
Organism: Myxococcales bacterium; assembly: GCA_023248835.1. GTDB lineage: Bacteria > Myxococcota_A > Polyangia > Palsa-1104 > Palsa-1104 > JAHFDU01. Next base: position 3,257 of record JAHFDU010000066.1, read on the forward strand.
GCGATTGAGCTTGTCTTGAAATTCACGCGCCGAATGCTTGCCCTGAAACTTCAGCAATAAGTTACGCGAGGCGACTTCCAAAATCGTGGTGATGTTGCGACCGGGACGAATCGGCACGCGCACCATCGGAATCGCCACATCCAAAATCGAATGACGCAACTCTTCGACGCCGAGGCGATCGTATTCTTCGTCTTCGTCCCACTCGACCAGCTCAGCCACCAGTTCGATTTTTTTTCCGTCGCGCACTGCCGAGATTCCGAACAAATCTTTGATATTGATGATGCCGAGCCCACGAATCTCCATGTGGTGTTTGATCAGCGCCGAGCCGTGCCCGTAGATCGTGTCCGGCGGCCGCTTGCGAATTTCGACCACGTCATCGGCGACCAAGCGATGGCCTCGCAACACCAAATCGAGGGCGGCTTCGCTTTTGCCGATGCCGGATTTTCCGAGCAGCAAGATGCCGACACCAAATACGTCGACCAGCACGCCGTGCACACTGGTCTCGGGTGCCAGGCGCTCTTCGAGAAACTTGGTGACGCGGCTGGTGAACACCGACGATAACAGCGGCGTCGAAAAAACCGGCACGTTGTGCTTTTCCGAACTGAGCGCCAACTCAGGAGGAACCTCCAACCCCCGAGTGACCACCAAGGCGCACGGTTGCAAGCTGCAAAGGCCCTCGAGCGCGGCCTGGCGCGCCTCCGGACTCAGCGATCGTAGATAAGATATTTCGGTGAGCCCGAGCAGCTGCAGCCGCTCCGAATGCACATAGCTGGTGTAGCCCGCCAGCGCCAGACCCGGCTTCTGCAAGCGCGGCCCGGTGATGATCCGCGACAGGCCACCCCGGCCGGAAACCAGCTCGAGCGCCATTCCCGCCGCCCGCGCTTCAAACAGCACATCGACGCGAATGCTGGTGCTCATTTAGTATTTCGCGTCCTCATCGGCGATCACTTGGAACATGCTCGAGGCGTCGGGCGCAGCGAGCAGTCGGCTACGAAAATCGGAGTCACGAAACAGCCGACTGATGCGAGCCAGCGCTTTGAGATGCACGCCGGTGGAATTCTCCGGCGCCACCAACACAAAAAACAGATAGGTCGGCCGCTGATCCATCGAATCGAAGTTGACTCCGCACGGAGCGCGACCAACACACGCCATCAGCTTGCCAACGCTGTCGAGTTTTCCGTGGGGAATCGCCACGCCCTCGCCAATCGCGGTGGACGCCAAGCGCTCCCGCTCGAGGAGCACGCGCGTGAGCGCGTCGCAATCAACGCCACCGGCGGCCGCAGCCAAGTGCCCGGCGAGCTCTTTGATCACATGGTTCTTGTCGCTCGAGGCCAGGTCGGCGATCACCAACTCTGGCCTTACGAAGTCTACGATCTTCATCCGTCACAACCATCTTCCGTTAACAAAGGACCCTGAGAGGGTCCTTTTGATCCCCCGCGCCTGTCGCCGTCAGGCGGCGCCCGACGGCGTCCCGCGAACTGCTAAGAAGTATCACGCGTGCATTCGCGCTCCCGCCGCCCCGCTCCCCTGCCCAACTTCAATCAATCCGAATTCACCGTCGCCACGTCTGTATACTACATTGACCTCGTGGCTGGTAGCGTTGGTGAACACCAAGAAATCGTTGCCGAGAAGATTCATCTGCATCACCGCCTCTTTGGCGCTCATCGGTCGAGCGACGAAGCGCGACGACTTAATGATCTTGATCTGGTCGCTGGCGTCGGTGACATCCTTGGGCGCTGCCTCTTGCAAGGCCATCACGGTGTGAACAATTTCGCGCTGTCCGTGCAGCGACTCGAGGCCCTTGTGATGACGAATCTTCTCTTTGTAACGGCGACACTGCCGCTCGATCTTGGCCATCACTAAATCAATCGACGAGTACATGTCCTCGGTGGTTTCACTGCCCTTGGCCAAAATTCCATTCGGCAGCGTGATCATCACATCGGCCTGATGCTCGTAAGAGCGCTCGCACGAGAGCACAATGTGCGCTTTTATCGGATCGTGAAAATACTTGCGAATGCGGTCCACTTTTTCAGCGGCGTACTCTTTGAGCGCATCCGATGCATCCATGTGGCGGAACGTGACCGATAGCTGCATGTGAGCCTCCTTCTTAGAACAACTGCTTTCGCTTGGATGACGCAAGGATCCCTAGCTGTTCTCGATATTTTGCGACGGTTCGACGGGCGATGTCGATGGTCTGCTCGCGCAAAAGCTCGACCAATTTTTGATCCGACAAGGGACGGCGCGGATCTTCAGCGCCAATCAGCGTCTTGATCTTGGTTTTGACGGCCTCAGATGCGAGTTGGTCGTCGTCGTTGGTGAGCTTGATGCCGGAATTAAAAAAGAACTTGAGCTCAAAAATGCCCTGCGGCGTGTGCACATACTTGTTGGTGGTGACGCGCGAGATGGTCGACTCGTGCATCGAGATATCGTCGGCCACTTCGCGCAGGATCAGCGGCTTTAAGTAGCCGATCCCTTTTTCGAAAAACTCGCGCTGAAATTTGATGATGCTTTCGGTCACTTTGACAATGGTGCGCTGGCGCTGCTGAATTGAGCGAATCAGCCACTGCGCCGAGCGCAATTTGTCCTGAATGTACTCTTTCGCGTTCGACGTTCCGCTTAGAGCGTTGCGATAAAACGAACTGATTTTCAACTTGGGCAGGCCGTCGTCATTGGGCACGACAAAAAACTTGTCACCGACTTTGTGAATGTAAACGTCGGGCGTGATGTAGTGCGGCTCCTCGGTGGTGTATTCGCGTCCCGGCCGCGGATCGAGATTCATGATCACTTTGGCCGCTTCGTAGATCTCCTCGACCGGTTCGCCAAGCGCGCGCGCGATGGCTTGATAGTTCTTCTTCTCGAGATTGCTCAAGTGCTCGGTGATCATGCGCACCAAGATGTCGTCGTCGGCGCCGAGATGCCGGGCTTGAATGAGCAAACATTCCGAGAGCGAGCGCGCCGCTACCCCGATCGGATCGAAGGTCTGAATTTTTTGCAAAACCGATTCGGCCACATCGAGCGGTACTTGTCCCTCCGCCGCAACATCAGCAAGCGGCTCTTTGAAAAATCCGTCGACGTCGAGGTTGCCGATGATCAGCATGCCGATGCCCTCTTCGGTCTCGGACAGCTTGGAGAGCTTGAGTTGCCACACCAGATGATCGAACAGCGAAGTCTTTTTGGTCAGCGTCGCTTCGAGCGAGGGCAGCTCCTCGCTGTTCGACTTGAACGACGGGGTTTGCGGCGAATTGGTGTAGCTGTCGATGTAATTTTCCCAGTCGATTTCGGAAACCGCTTGCGACTCGCCACCGGCGTCGCCGACCACTTCTTGGGTAGTTTCACGCGCCTCGGGTGTGGCCGCGGCGAGTTCGGTTTCTCCCTCGAACGAGCGATCTTCGCGGGCTTCGGCGTCCTCTTTGCCGACCTCTTGCGCAGTGTCGCCGCCGTCCTCCAGAATCGGGTTTTCCATCATCTCTTCGCGCACCACATCGACCAGCTCCATGCGCGACAGTTGCAATAGTTTGATCGCCTGCTGCAGCTGGGGCGTCATCACCAGCTGCTGGCTCAACTTGTGGACCTGTTTTATTTCAATCGCCATCGTTCACAGGGGGACGTTCCCGTCCCCCCTCCCACGGCAAAGCCGAGTGAGCCTCCCCCCCGCCGCGCGCTGACCGCGCGAGTCTCGGATGGCGATCAACAACGCCGAGCGCATTTCTCGTCGAGAAATGGGAACATTGACTCGTCAGCATTCTATGCCTACCTCGTGAACGGTTGCTCGCCATCTATGATTTCATCCCTGTGTCTCGCTTCATCTTGGTCGGGCTGTCGGAGAAATGAACTTTTCTGAGGATAGCAGCGCCGGGGAAGCCTGCAAAGACAAATCGAATCACGGCATGGCAATTGCATAACTTGCCCGCGGCCGTTTTTTGTCTTACCTTTGTCTTACCTACGAGGGCGGAAAAATGCGAACGAAAAGTAGACTCTCGACCAAAGGCCAACTCATCATCCCGCGCGAAATTCGCAAGCGACATGGGTGGCGTCAGGGCACCGAGCTCGAGGTGGAAGATCGGGGCGACGCAGTGGTCTTGCGCGCAACTTCGATCGGCGCCGCCACCACGGTCGACGATTTGATCGGGTTTTTGCGCTATCGCGGCGCCGCCAAGACGCTGCGCCAGATGGCCGCCGGCATCGCCAGAGGCGCGCGCAAACGGAGATGAGCCTGATTGCTATCGATACCAACGTTCTGGTTCGAGTACTGACGCGCGATGATCGCAGGCAAGCCGACCAGGCAGCTGCACTCTTACGAACGGGTCCGCTTTGGCTCAGCAAAACGGTTCTTCTCGAGACCGAATGGGTGTTGCGCTACACGTACAAGTTTAGGTCCGTCGACATCAACCGAGCGCTTTACGCTCTGGCCAGTCTGCAACACTTGACGGTCGAAGATGGCGAATCGGTGAAGCGGGCACTCGCTTGGCATGCGGCAGGTATGGATTTCGCAGACGCGCTGCACTTGGCCTCGGCCGAGCAGGCGCGAAAACTTGTCACGTTTGATCGAGGGCTGGCCAAGCTCGCAGCGTCGGTCGGCGCCACTCCGCCGGTTGAGTCGATCAAGAGTTCGAAGTAGTCAGCTATCGTGACAAAATCTCGCCATTCTTGCCGAGGATCCAGACCTTGCTGCCGTAACCAGTGACCGATTGCAGGTTGAGTCCGAGACGCGGCGTTTCATCGGACCAAGCCGATCCGTTCCATTTTTGTACTCGATTGTGGTCGGTGATGGTCCAGGCCACCGACGACGAAGCCGCATAGAGGCTCGAGGGGACACCGGTGACGCCAGTCGAGCTCCAAGTCGAGCCGTTCCACATCCGCACGCCAAAGTTGCCGGCGATGTAAACGGTTTGCGCAGCCGGAGCTGCGATGTAGCCGACGGTGTCTGTCGACGCCAAACCGGTTGCCATCGAGCTCCACGCCATGCCGTTCCAATGTAGCAGCGTGCTATTGCTGCCACCCGCCCAGACGTCCTGCGACGTGCGTGCAGCGATGCTACCCAGCTTCACCGAGGTGCCGCTGATCGGATTGGCTACAGCGGCCCAAGCGGAACCGTTCCAATGAGAGATCTTGTCGTCACCCACCGCCCAGGTGTCGTTGGCGGCAACTGCAGCCAACGCAGTGGATGGTCCACCATATTGTGACCAATTGAATCCATCATAATGTAGAAGCCCATTGCCCCCTACCCAGATGTCGTCGAGACTCGTGGCCGCCAAACTTGATAATACGGCCAAATAGTCAAATCCGAAATAGGCCTGCGTCCAAGATCCATCGGTCGCGCGTTTCAACACAATGTCCTTGTACTTAGAAAAGTCGTAGACATATATCCCACCTGCGAGCACGGCTGAAGAATCGAGCGCCCAAATACAACCGAGAGACCAGTAAGCACGAGTACTGTCGTCGAGAGCAGCGGCAGATGCACCGACCCCAGTTGGAAGATAGTGAAACATTCTCGCGTCGTATCGCCACAATCCGCCTTCAGAGCCTACAAATAGGGGAACTCCCGCTGATGTTGTCGCGGCGAAGGCCAACGAAGGAGTAAGCGTTTGGACAGATGTCCAGGAAATTCCGTCAAAGTGCGAGATGTCGTAGCCAACCGCCCACACATCGCTCGATGAAGTCCCCACCACCGCGTTGTAGTTAAAGTCTGCACGAGTGGACCAAGCCACGCCGTCCCAGCGGATGCGGCCATCTGGTCCAACCGCCCAAATGTCGGAAGAGCTCGATCCCCACACGCCGCGCAGCCTCAAAGTCGACGAGGTGAGCGCCCAGCTCGAACCGTTGTAGTGCAAAATCGCGCTCTCCCCCACTGCCCAGATGTCACTCGAAGAGAGCCCCCAGACCGCACGGAGCGTCGCCGCGGTGGGCAGCGTCACGCTTGAAAAACTGCTGCCGTTCCAGTGCAGAGCGGTGCCGCTCTCTCCCACCACCCACACCGAACTTGCGCTCGATCCCCAAATGCCATTGAGCGATTTGGTGGTTCCCGAAGTGACGGTCGAGAAACTGCTGCCGTTGTAGTGCAAAATGGTTCCGGCGGTGCCGACCGCCCAGACGTCCAAGTTGGACGATCCCCAGACTGCCTTAAGATCCGAATTGGCCAGATCGGCCCATCCGCTCCAGCGCGCGCCATTCCAAGTGAGCGCGGTGCCGCCGTTACCGACCACCCACTGCATTCCCGACGGCAGCGTGAAGGCGCCGTTTAATTGGCTGCGCTGCGGCAACGAGTTCTCCCAGCACCAGCCAGCAGGTGTACAAATCGAATCGAACGGCTCTTTGTAGCCGCCACAGACATTGGCCCTGCCGCCGCCACCGCAGCTGGCAAAAGCGGAACATGCACCACATGAAGCAACCGTGCGGGTGTTGCCACAGTTGTCGGTGCTGGTGACACTGCCGCAGTTGTAGCCAAAGCGCGCGCAGAACGCAGCATCGGCCTCGCCGCTGCAACCGCAGACATTGCTGGTGCCGCCACCGCCGCAAGTGTTGGCGCCACCGCACGAACCGCAGTTCAGCATGTGCGTGCAACCGTCTGCAATTGACCCGCAGTTTTTGCCCTGCGCGACGCAGGTGGTGGGCACACAAGCTACGGTGCCGCATTGATGACTCGAATCGCAGACCTTTCCGGTCGGGCAGCCGCCACAATTGAGCGTGCCGCCGCAAGCGTCGGAAACCGTGCCGCAGGCAGCGCCGACAGCGACGCAGGTCTTGGGCGTGCAGCCGCATTGGCGCGCGGTGCCGCCGCCGCCGCAAGTTTCGGGCGCGCTGCAACTGCCACAAAAGTTGGTGTGTCCGCAGCCGTCGGGCAGACTGCCGCAATTGGCACCTTGGGAAGCACAGTCCCGTGGCGTGCAGTCACAAGTATTGTTGGCGCCACAAGCTTCGCCATTGGGACAGCCGCCGCAGTCGAGCGTCTTGCCACAACCGTCGGAGAGCATTCCACACTGCGCTCTCTCCGCCGCACAAGTGGTTGGCATGCAGGCCTTCGGCACACATTTGTTGCTGGTGCAAACCTTGCCACCACTGCAGTCGCCACACTTCAAGCTGTGGCCGCAGCCGTCGTCGACCGAATCGCATTCGGCCTTGACCGACGCGCAAGTTTTCGGCGCGCACGCGACGCTGCCATCGAGTGGTTGCGACATGGTTGAGCAGGCTTCCGGCGCGGCAACCGTGGTGCCCTCGGAACACGAGTATTCAACTCCACCAATACAGGTCGACTCGCCGCAAGCGAGATCCACCGTCCCGTCGCTGCAGCGACAGGCAGGCGATGGCGTCGACGAACTGCAAGCCGAAAAAACCAGCAGCAGGGCAAAACCGGTAAGTTTCATAGCGCTCCTCCGAGAGTCCGCTCGCATATATCAATGCCCAATTGCAAGAGTCCACTTCATTCGTACTGAAAACACATCAACTGTGATTTAAGTCACACTCTATTGAGTGGGAGCGACGAAGGTACTTCCAGCACATTGCTTCATCACGGAGTCAACCGTGCCGTCATAATACCACTCGATGTACCAGTCCTTGTCCCGAGTGAATTTGCAACCGCCGACGACGCCGGCCATCGGACAAACATCCACCTCGTGCCCACCGTCGAGCGAATGTCTGCTCAGAGCAGGGCAGAAGTATTTCGACGAGGACTCAAAACCCGACGAAAAGGCATAACACCGGTGGGGCGACATAGTCTCACACACAACGGTTGGCGTGTCGTTGCTCGCGCACTTCTGCTTTCGACAGTAGTCGCCTTGCGCGCAGATCGCATCTTGATCGCATGCGGTACCGGTAGGGCCGCAGTAGAGTCTTTGGCAGCGGGGTGGGCTGAGCGTTTTGTTGCAGCGCTCGGCCATTTGACAATCTTTCAGTGAGTCTTCGCAGACATTGCCGAGGCAGTTTTCGGCCGCTGGCGCTTTGTCTGGAACTCCATTTGAAGATTGATTACAGCCAATCAGACAGACAGTATTCATTGTTTCTCTCCTCATTCTCTAAAGAACGACGCGACGTAACCATGCTCATTTCCTTCGGTCAAGCGAAAAGAGGAATCCCGACAAGGAAGCAGACAAACCCGAGCGCCTACTTATAGGCGCGCGCAAATGTCGCAACCCGTTTGCCTTCGAGTACAATAGCTACGTGTCTTCCTCTTTGCCGCGCTGGGTGTTGACTAACGCGCAGTCGATTGAGCGTGAAGCCGAGCCCTATCGACGGATGACGGTCGAGGAGCGAGGACGTTTGATGGCCGCAGCCTGCCGAAGCGCGGCCCGAATGCTACAGAGTCGTCCCGATCGCGACCGGGTACTCGCCCACCGCGATCCACTGCCAGCCAGCACCGTAGAAGCATTGCGCCGGATGAGACAACATGGCACCTGACGGGATCGACCCGCTCGAGGCGGGGCTCCGCATCGCCGCTGCACTAGAAGCCAGCAATATTCGGTACGCACTGGGGGGCGCCCTGGCCTACGGACTGTGGGGGATTCCACGCGCCACCGTCGACGTCGACGTCAACCTCTTCGTCGACGACAGTGAGCTCGAGTCAGCGCTCGATGCCTTGTCAGCGATGGGCATTCCGCTCGATCGAGAAATGGCGCGCCAGGCTGCCAAACGGGATGGCCTGATTGTGCTTCACTTCGGTCCCTACCGTCTCGATTTATTCACTCCCAGTACCGATTTTTCCTGGGAAGCCGCTCGTACGCGGGTTCGTCATACCGTCGAGGGAAAAGCAGCGTGGTTTCTGTCGGCGGAAGCGATTGCGGTCTTTAAGCTGCTATTTTTTCGCGCCAAAGACTTGGTCGACCTCGAGCGCCTGGTTGCGGTTCAGGGCGATCGCCTGAACGTCGCCTACGTACGCGACTGGATCGTTCGAATGATGGGCGAAACCGACGAGCGCGTTGTTCGCTGGGACGAGATGGTCAGTGCTGGGCGCTAGAGAGCTCTGACGGCGGCACCGTGGTGCGAGGTTCGTCGTGGCCGCGGGTTTGCACGTGCTCGAGGGCGGCGCGAACGAAGCGCCGGAACAGCGGATGCGGCGCCATCGGGCGACTCTTAAATTCGGGATGAAATTGGCAGGCGAGAAAATAGGGATGATCGGGAAGTTCGATCATCTCCACCAATTTGCCGTCGGGGGAGAGGCCAGAGAGCACAAGCCCGAACTTTTGAATCTCTTCGCGATAGGCGTTGTTGAGCTCGTAGCGATGGCGATGGCGCTCGTCGACTTGCTTTTGGCCGTAGGCTTCGAACGCCCGCGTTCCCTCGATGAGCACGCAGGGAAAACTGCCGAGCCGCATGGTGCCGCCCTTTTTTACCACTTCGCGCTGGGCGTCCATCAGCGCCACGATGGGAAAGCGAGTCTCGGGATCGATCTCGGTCGAGTTGGCCCCGGCCATGTTGCACACATTGCGCGCAAACTCGGCCACCGCCAGCTGCATGCCAAAACAGATGCCAAAGAACGGCACTTTTTCGTTGCGGGCGTAACGAATCGCCGCGATCTTGCCTTCGGTGCCACGCGCGCCGAAGCCGGGCGCCACCAGAATTCCGTCGACGCCAGCGCAAGTATCCTCGGCGCCACGGCGCTCGACTTCCTCGGAGTCGATGTAACGAATCTGCACTTTGCAATCGTTGGCGATGCCGCCGTGCACCAGCGCTTCGCTGAGCGATTTGTAACTTTCGGTGAGCTCGACATACTTGCCGACAAAACCGATGGTCACTTGCCGCGACGGCTGCGTCACTTTTTCGACCACGCGCTGCCACGCCACCAGCTCCGGCGCCCGCGCCCAAATGTTGAGCAGTTCGCAGATTTTGTCGTCGAGCCCCTCGGCATGCAGCCGCAGCGGCACTTCGTAGATCGATTTGGCATCTTGCGAGGTGAACACTGCATCGGCAGCGACGTTGGAAAACAGCGCGATCTTTTTCTTTAACCCAGCTTCGATCGGCCGATCGCAGCGACAGATGAGAATGTCGGGCTGAATACCGATCTCGCGCAGCTTCTGCACCGAGTGCTGGGTCGGTTTGGTCTTGAGTTCGCCCGCCGCTGCAATATACGGCACCAGCGTCAAGTGCACGCTGACCACGTTCTGCGGCCCCTGCTCGATGCGCAGCTGGCGCAGCGCTTCGATAAACGGCAGCGACTCGATGTCACCGACGGTGCCGCCAACTTCTACGATGAGCACATCGTTGCCCTCGGAGCATTTGACGATGTTCTCTTTAATCGCGTCGGTGATGTGCGGAATCACCTGCACGGTGCCGCCGAGATAGTCGCCGCGGCGTTCGCGCTGGATCACCGACCAATAGATTTGGCCAGTGGTGAAATTGTTCATCTTGCTCATGCGCGCGCTGGTGAAGCGCTCGTAGTGGCCCAGATCCAGATCGGTCTCGGCGCCGTCGTCGGTGACAAACACTTCGCCGTGCTGAATCGGATTCATGGTGCCGGGATCGACATTGATGTAGGGATCGAGTTTCTGAATCGTCACCTTGAGGCCACGATTCTCGAGCAGCGCGCCGATCGAGGCCGACGCCAAGCCTTTGCCGAGCGAGGAGACGACGCCGCCAGTCACCAAAATGAACTTGGTTTTCTTGCCGGCGCGACTCACGAAACACAACTTTCAACTTGCTGGGAATTTCCGTCGAGAAGCATGGCCGAACATAGCCAGGCGCCGGCGGTGTGTCAACCTTGACCCGACCTGAGGCAGGGGCGCTCGGAAGTCCGAGCGCCGCCGACAGCTCACAGCCTACAGCCGACAGTTTCGGATTCATTCATGAAATCACCTGCTCTAGTCCTCCTTTCAAGAGCGAATTTACGCGAGCG
>JAHFDU010000067.1:0-6245 GCA_023248835.1 Myxococcales bacterium
ACGAATTACCCCGAGCGCGCAGCTCTTCGGATCGGTCGAATACGGCTCGCTCAATCTGCTGCCGGATAGCCCCGCCGATCGCCTGGTTGATGCATACGTCGGCACCGAATTGCACTGGAACCAGGGCTCCTCGCATTTCTTTCCGCTGCTCGGCTACCGACGAGAAGTCACGGCCAGCAGCAAGCTCGAAGAGGAGCTGGTGGCGACCGAAATCGACTTCGCGCAGTTGCTCAGCCATCGCAACAATTTGTCGCTCGAGGTGCAGGGGCTACACTGGTGGCGACAGAAGCCGGCGAGCCAAGTTGGCCCCTGGGAAGAGGGCAACATATATGTAGCGCTAAAATGGGCGCCCCGACTCATCTTCGCGTTGGGATATGAGTTCACCACCGAACGAAAATTTGAACACCAACAGCACGACTTCGGCAATGGCTCCATCACCTGGAACATCACGTCGTCCACTTCGCTGGTGCTATTCGGTGGTGGCCGGCGGCCGGGACTCAAATGCGTCTCTGGCGTCTGCCGCGTCTTCCCCGCGTTCCAAGGCGCCCGCCTCGAATTCGTTATTCGGTTGTAACCTGCAGCTGCGGCTGTGCGTGACCGTCGACTTAATTCGCTGAGTAGCAGGTAAACGTGCTGTAGTCGGCCGAGCAGTAACCTGAGCCTTTGCAGCCGGTGCTGCAGCCCTGGGTAAACTTCTCGATGGTGCAACGCGCGCCCTGGCCAAATTCGGTGGCGCAACTGTCCGACTTAGCGACAATGCCGTTGGCGTCGGCATCATACTGAACGGTGCAGGGCTTGCTGCAGAAGGCCTCGCCGGTGGAGGTCGGCCCGCACGCTTCGGTTTGCGAACCCGCCCAGGTGACGTGACAGAAGCAGCTCAGGCCGGAGCCACAGTCTTCGGGAAAGCCGACTCGACAAACCGAGCAAACGGTGTTGGTTCCATCGCCCATCAGCTTGGCCTTGAGCGGCGATGGGCCATGGCACGGGCTCGAGGTCGGCGTGCACAATTTGCGCGCGCCGTCTGCCTTGCAGGTCTGAAAATTGGTGCCGTTCATGTTCGGTTGCGCCGGGCAGTCCTTTTGGGTGCCGCAGGCCTGCAAGCAGACGTGATCGGTCGACGAGCAGAGATAGCCGCTGCCGCAGTCTTCGTCTTGCGCGCAGGGCGAGCAGCTCTTGGCTCGTTTCAGGCAAACTTTCTTGTCGTCGATGGTGCCGCAGAAATAGTTGTATGGGCATTCCCAGTCGCCCTTGCACTCACGACTGCAATAGGCGTCGTTGTCGCACTTGGCGCTTGAGACGCAAGTAAAGCCGGTCGAACACGGCGACTTGGCGCCCGCGACACAGCCGTCGGTGCTCTTGGGAGCCGCGGAAACGGTGGCACAGTTCATCCCAAATCCACCTTTGTCCGCCGAATCATAGCTGCGCTTGTAGCAGGTGCGATTGCTGGCATCGAGCGGCGACAGCACGCAGTCAAAGTCTTCCGGGCAGTCGGCCTGGGTCTGGCAACTGCGCGAGCAAATGCCAGGGGCGGTGCCGCCATCCACCGCGATCGCTACGGTCGGGGGCATGCACGTATCCGCGCTGATGCATTTGACGGTTTCTTTGCAAACCGTCCCGGTCAAAAGCGAATGATCGGCGACGGTGGGCCCACTCGTACAACCCGAAATCGCTGCAAAAAAAGTAAGGACGCCTAGGCGGTAATTTCTCATAGCGCGTCTTTACCTATTAATAGGGCCCCCTGTAAAGCAAATTCTGCATGGGACACGTGTTGGTCTGCGCAACACTGTCCCGTCTGGATCAAACCAGGGCCCCCTGTAAAGCAAATTCTTCATGCCCTTGCAGGCTAAGCCGAACCGGCAGCCGATCTCGCAGCATCCATTCCACCAGCTGACGCGATGCAAGTTACGATCCTCCTAATTCCCCTGTCTCCTATTTTGAAAAGAGTCCGAACGGGCTCGACAAGCGAAACAGCAAATAGATCGCCACAACGGCCACCAGCATGATCAAGGACAGCCATTCGAGCGGCACCGCCATCCCTCTACGCCGCTGGGAAAACAAGCGACCGTGGCTGCGTTTGCGCACGCGCTCGAACACGCCCTCGGCAAAATTGGCCGGTGGCCCGGCAGGCGGCAGCGTTCCAAGCGATGCCACGGTTTCTTGAAAATCGGCGTACTGGCGACGGCAAGCGCGGCAGGTCTGCAGATGCTCCTCGACGCTGCGTGTCTCCTCCGGACCGAGCTCCTGATCGCGGTAGCTCGAAAACCTCTCCTGTGCCGCTTGATGATCCACGCTCACTCCTTGTCGCCGAGCGGGTGATTCGCGCCCCCGCTCGCGGTTACTTGTCCTGCCGCCTCAAGATGAGACTTGACCGCCATGCGCGCGCGATGCAACCGCGACTTGATGGTGCCCTCTGGCAGCTCGGTGATGGCCCCGATCTCGGCGTAACTGAGGTTTTCCAAATCGCGCAGCACCAGTACTTCGCGCTGCTCGTCGTCAAGCAGCGTCAGCGCGGTGGCGATCGCTTGTTCGAGCTGGCGGCCCTCGAGTACAGCGTGAGGAGACGGAGCGCTTGAGCCTCGCACTGCTGACGGCGGCACCCCATTTTCTCCGTCGTCAGCAAAGCCGGCCTTAGGGCGGCGTCCGAGATATTTGATGCGATTTTTGCATTGGTTCGAAGCGATGCGATACAGCCAAGTCGACAGCTGCGCATCGCCGCGAAAACTGTCGATCACTTTGAACACGGTCTCAAACACCTCTTGCGCTACGTCTTCTGCTTCGGCGCCATCGCCGAGCATGCGAAACACCAAATTGTAGATGCGATTTTGGTAGGTCGACACCAACTCAGCGAAAGCCTTTTCGTCGCGGTTCTTGAGCCGCCTGACCAACAACCGCTCGCGTAAGCTCAGCATGAGCGTACAAGTCTACGGCACAAATATACGCAGGCCGGTCATGATAAAATTTTCGCGTCCGCCTTGCACCTGACTGCGGTAACCGACATCGATGCCAAACAAGTTCGAAACGTAGCCGAGCCCGACCGAGACAAAGGATGCAGGCCGACCGCTGTCATAGGTGTATCCCAGCCTAATCGGCACCTTTTGTTTGATGGTGTATTCAAGGCCGGCGCCAATGCGCGCGGTGATTCGCGTGTCGTACACCGGGTTGTTGTCTTTGTCATACCGGAGCGACTGATAGCCGGTGAAATTGACCACCGAATCGAAATTGAGGGTCAATTCCGGCACCGGGATCACCGCCACCGCCATGCCCAGGCCAAGCGGGGTCTCGCGACTGCCATGATCCCATAGGTTATAACCGATAGTGGTGAGGTTGAATTTGCCGAGTCGCAGCAGCATCGACGCATCCCAAGTGACGCCGTTGACGCCGCCGAACGACACCGCCGTCGGCATGCTGCCCATCGGTAGCGGTGCGGTGAAAGTGGAATAGACATACTTGGTGGTCGCTCCCAAGATGACTTTTTCACCGATCGGCACCGACAGCGCCAAACCAGCGACGTGCACAATGCGGGTGGCCGCGCCGTCCTTGACAAAGCCGCCGGGCCAAACAAAGCCAAACTTGGGCGAGCTGTAGGCAAAATTGTAATAGAGCGAAGCCCCAACTCGGGTGGTGATCGAGTCTACAATCGCCACGCTGGTATGATGGCCGAGATCTTCGACGCGCAAACCGTACTGGGCCTCGATCACATACTGCTTCACCAGCGACATCGCCGCCGGATTGAGCAACGCCGCTTCAGCGCCGGTGGCGGAAGCGCGCATCGCCTCGCCCATCCCGAGCGCGCGTACACCGACGAAATCCTCCTGTGCAAAGGCGCTGCCTTCCGCCAACAAACCCAGCGTGCACAGCCCAATTACAATTCGCAGCATCGTGCGACGATCCTAGCTTGACCACTCCGGCTTGGCCAGTTTCAAACGAAGTCGATGGTCGAATTGGCGGCGATGAGGCGCTCGATCAATCCCTTCTTTTTGATACCGCCGAGGCCGCCCGCTTCGGCGAAACTGAAATAGTTCTGGTGCGCGATGATGACGTGATCGAACAGCGGCAAACAGAGCAGCGCTCCCGCCTCCGACAATCGCCGTGTCAACTCTTCATCGGCGCGGGATGGATCACTGGAGCCGCCGGGATGATTGTGCACGATCACCACCGCCTCAGCACCGGCTCGTAGCGCGGGACGAAAAATGTCGCGCGGATGGGCCGCCACCTGATTGGCCGATCCAATCGCGACGACCGTGTGCAAAAGCAGCCGACTTCTCCCGTCGAGACCAAGCAAGTGCAGCTCCTCCTGCTCAAGCGACGCCAGCAGCGGACCGAGATGAGCGTAAACATCGTGGGCGCTGCAGATCTTGGCACCGCGGTGAAACGGACGAGCCACCGCGCGCCTGCCAATTTCGATCGCGGCGCGCAATCGCTCCGCGTCCTGCACCGGAAAACCGCTCGGCGCCTCGCCTCGAGCGAGCCGCCCGAGACCACCCACCGTTTCGAGCAGCCGCACTGCGTCTCGCGTCGCGCCTTCGTAGCCGAGCACAGTCGCCACCAATTCAGCGTCGGCCCATCGTCGGGTATCAAAAAGCGGGGCGTAGCGATCGGACATACGCGATGGAAGTGCATGCGCCACGCCAATCACGACAAATAAACATTTCGCCCAGCTACGAAGAACGGCGGGAGCCACACTGTCCGGCACCCGGACAGTGTCCGATAGCCGGACGGGAGGAAACAGCAGTACGGAAGACTCTACCCACTCCCCGGAAGACCGTCCCCACTCCATTTCCCTGGAAGACCGTCCCCACTCCAAAGATTTTTTGTTTTGGGCTAAAGTTCGCCCATGGCCTCTCAACATCGTGTCCTGATTGCCGACGAACTTTCGTCTCGCGCCGTCGAGATTTTGTCGGCCCATCCACAGATCCAAGTCGAAGTCAAAACCGGTCTCAAAGGCGCTGAACTCAAAGCAGCGCTACAGGGCGTTTCCGGATTGGCGGTACGCAGCGCAACCCAAGTCACCGCCGAACTACTCGAGTCAGCACCCAGTCTCAAGATCATAGGACGCGCTGGCATTGGCGTTGATAACATCGATGTCAAAACCGCCTCCCGCCGCGGCGTGATCGTGATGAACACGCCGTCCGGCAACGCCGTCACCACCGCCGAGCACGCGCTGTTTTTGCTCTGTTCGCTAGCGCGTCACATTCCGCAAGCGACCGCCTCGATGAAAGCCGGCAAATGGGACAAAAAGAAATTTTCCGGCACTGAACTGTTTGAAAAAACCCTCGGCGTCGTCGGTCTTGGCAACATCGGCCGTATCGTCGCCGATCGCGCGCGCGGCCTGCGCATGAAAGTGATCGCTTACGATCCTTTTTTGGCGCCAGAGGCCGCCGAGCGACTCGGCGTCGAGCTGTGCACACTCGAACAGATCTGGCAGCGCTCCGACGCGATCAGCATTCATACTCCGCTCACCGACGACACCCGCGGCCTGGTGGGCAAGGCAACCTTCCCAAGAATGAAGACCGGCGTGCTGATTGTCAACGCCGCGCGCGGCGGCATTGTCGACGAAGCGGCGCTCTACGATGCGCTGCAGAGCGGCAAGGTTGCCGGCGCGGCGCTCGACGTATTTGTCGACGAGCCGCCGCCGCCGAACCATCCACTGGTATTGCACGAGCACGTCATCTGCACCCCGCACCTTGGTGCGTCCACCGACGAGGCGCAGGAAAAAGTTGCGATCGAAGTTGCCGAGCAAATGGTCGCCTACCTGGTCCGCGGCGAGATCAAAAATGCGGTCAACCTGCCGCCGGTTTCAGTCGAGCATCAGGCGCGGCTGCAGCCTTATGTTGATCTAGCCGGGAAACTCGGCTCGCTGCTCGGACAGATGACCGCTGGCGTACAAGCAGTGGAGGTCGAGTTGGTCGGCGAAATCGCCGAGCTCGGCCAAAAAGTACTGACCGGCGCGGCGCTGGCTGGCCTGCTCAGGCCGCACCTCGACGTCCCGGTCAACGAAGTAAACGCCCGGCTGCTCGCCGGCGAACGCGGCCTCAAAATTAGTGAAACCGCGCGCCTGCGCAGCGCCAATTTCACCTCCTCCATCGCGCTGCGCACCACCGCGGCCGACGGCGAGCACCTGGTCAAAGGGACGGTATTCTCGACCGGCGAAGGATTTGAACCGCGCATCGTCCAGATCGATCGTTTTTTCCTCGAAGTGGTTCCGGAGGGAATGGTGCTGATGTTGCGCAATGAAGATCGGCCGG
>JAHFDU010000067.1:6255-14020 GCA_023248835.1 Myxococcales bacterium
GCCGGGCGTCATCGGTGCCGTCGGTACTTCTTTGGGATCGCGCGGCATCAACGTGTCGCGCATGCAAGTCGGTCTCGACAAGCAAAGCGGTGAGGCGCTCCAGCTGTGGAACGTCGACGCCGCGCCGAACAGCGACACGCTGGCAGCGATTCGCCAGCTGACGGGGGTCAAGCTGGCCCAACTAATCACCCTGTGATAGCTTCGCGAAAACAATCGAAATGATTGCCAGAGAGATACTGGATTGAATTAGGAGAGCCCATGCGCAATTTATTTTCGTTGTCGTTGCTGTCATTGTCGATCGGGTGCTTGGCCGGATGCGAGCCCAAAGGGCAGTGCAGTTCGGACGCCGAATGTCCAGCCGGAACACGCTGTTTGGTCAATCACATGTGCAGCGCGCCGGAGGTGAAAGCAGCACCTCCGATAGTGCCGCCTCTTACAGAAATCAAGAAGGCCAAGCTGTTTGTCGCCATGACCGGCCAGGGTCAGGGCCAAATCATTTCCGATCCGGTGGGCATCGCCTGCGGCGCGACCTGCACCGCAGAGTACCCGGTGGGAGCCCAAGTGAAGTTGTCGGCACTGCCGGCAGCACATTCGAAGCTCGCCAGTTGGGCAGGCGCCTGCACCCAGGATCCCTGCACCCTCATTCTCAACGACGCAGCACAAGTGACCGCATCATTCGACCGCATTCATGGCGCGCACGCCGCACCACCCAAAGCGGCACCCAAAAAGGAGCCGCAGCTATGCAAATCACAGTGCACGGAACTTGCGCGCGCGTGCAAGATTGACTGCAAGAACAAAAACAGTTTTGGGTCAAAGCGCAACTCTTGTACCAACGAATGTCTCGCCGAAGAGCACCGCTGCAAAGCCCGCGCGAAGTGCTAGTACCTCGCCACAGTGATTTTGATCGGTTGAAAAGGCCACGCACGGCGCGGTCCGGCCGCGAGTGCGGCCGTCAGCAGGGGTGGGGTTCGGCCCGAGCCGGACCTTAGAAAGAAGTCCCGAACCAAAGCGAACCAAAGAAATCTAAGAGAAGAAGATCCGGAGAGAAAATTATGACCGAAATTACTGCCACCATGATCAAGGACCTGCGCGAGCGCACTGGCGCTGGCATGGCCGATTGCAAAAAGTCGCTCATCGAAACCGATGGCGACATGGAAAAGGCGACCGAGTATTTGCGAAAAAAGGGGCTGGCCGCTGCTGCCAAAAAAGCCGGTCGCATCGCCACCGAAGGCGCGGTCGCCTCTTACATTCACAACGGCCGCGTCGGCGTGCTCTGCGAAATCAACTGCGAGACCGACTTTGTTGCCAAGACCGACGACTTCAAAAATTTCGTCAAAGACGTCGCCATGCATATCGCTGGTGCATCACCAGTGCCGCTCTATGTTTCGGATGCCGAAATCGAAGCCTCGGCGCAAACCAAAGAGCGCGAGATTTTGCGCGCCAAAGCGATCGAGCAGGGCAAGAAGGCCGAAATCGTCGACAAGATCGTCGACGGCCAGATCGCCAAATGGAAAAAAGACGTCTGCCTGCTCGATCAAATCTGGGTGCGCGATCCCGAGGGCAAAAAGACCATTTCGGCGCTGCTCAACGAGCTGGTGGCCAAGATCGGCGAGAACATTCGCGTCCGCCGTTTCGTCCGCTGGGAACTCGGCGAAGGCTTGGAAAAAAAGCAGGACGATTTCGCCGCCGAAGTAGCCAAGCAAGCCGGCCTGTAAATTACTTCACCTCGCCGCCGGTCTTGGCAGCGGAAGTATCCCCTCCGGCCCGCATGCACATCGGCTTCAATTTGTTGTCGGCCGAGCAGTAAAGCACCTCTTGGCTGGCGGTACGGAGCCCCATAAAACTCGACGATTTTGCCACCCAGATGCCGTGCGAGGCCTCGACATAGGCGCCTCTAGGTGTGATGTCATCAAACGTCGCGCAACCAGCCCCAAGTGCGACCGCGAACAGCGATACTCCACAAAAGATAAGTCTTTTCATTTGCACGTCCCTCCTTCCAGGGAGACCCGTGATCGGCCCGATGTGAGCAATCTTTTTTCGTGTAAGCTTCTTTGCGAATGCGTGACCTACTCATCCTCGGGGCGTTGGTTTCGGCGATCGGCTTTTTCTGGTATCTCAAAAGCGCTGACATCTCGGCGGAAAAGGCGCGTGAACTTATCAAGCACGGCGCGCTGCTTATCGATGTTCGCACTGCTTCAGAATTTGCGGTCGGGCACATCGAGGGCGCGCGCAACATTCCCGTCGGTGAATTGGCCAAACACAGCGGAGACCTAGGGCTGAAGGCGCGCGGAGTGATCGTCTACTGTGCAAGCGGAGCGCGCTCGGCGATGGCCAAGCGAACGCTGCGATCGGCGGGGTTCCAAGAGGTTTACAATCTGGGGGGAATGAGTAATTGGTAATTTGCCCTACCCTCACCCCGGCCCTCTCCCGCCAGCGGGAGCGGGAGCGGGAGCCATCAGAGCGCGTAGCTGTTCCAGGTTGCTGCTCTTGATGAGCAGGTAGAGCGGCAGGGTCGGATCGGTCTTGAGCGGCGCGAGCTTGAGCACGGGTTCGCCTTTGTAGTCGGTCCGCTCGACTTTGGCCGGATCGAGTGGGTAGCTTGGATAACCGTCTTCGATCAGGCCAACATTCTCTGGTTTGTTTTCGGCGCGAAAATAGAGCACGTGGCGCATCACATACTTACTCGAGAACAGCGCTTTTTGCGCGATCACCAGGCGCCGATCGGTGACGCGAATTTTGGCTTTGACAAAGTAGAGCGAAACACTGACCGCGTGGCGATAGGGCATTTCACTGTAGCGCGCGTCGAACTCGCCAAGCGTTTTCTCGTCGGCAAGCGGCGCGAGTTTATCGAGGGCGAGATTTTTCAAGTGCGTGCTGCCCCACAGCACCAGTGCGGTTCCGATGATCAAGATCGGCAATAAGAAGAGAAACGTGATCATTTTTGGCGACGCCATTTTTTACTTATCTTCGGTCGAAAATCCAGTGCATGTACAGGTAAACGTAGGGCGCGGAAAAAAGCAGGGCGTCGACGCGATCGAGCAGGCCACCGTGGCCTGGCAACAGCCGCCCCGAATCTTTGACTCCGATGGATCGCTTGAGCAGCGACTCAGCCAAGTCGCCGATCTGTCCCAATGCGCCGGCAGGAACCGCGACGAGAACGCAGTCCACGAGCGTCAGGATCGGCAGATACCAGAAATGCGCAACCAGTGCGGCGGCAAAGCTGCCGATAAGGCCACCGACGGCGCCAATCACCGTCTTGTTGGGGCTGACCAGTGGATACAGTTTGGTGGGAACAAAGCGACTCAGAAATCGCCCGGCAAAATAGGCAAAAGTGTCGCCGAGCCAAGTCAGGCTGATCGTCAAGATCACCCAGCCTGAGCCGTTCGGGTGCTGTTTTATGAGCGCAACCGAGACCAGTAGACTGCAGTAGAAGACGCCGGTGATGGACAGCGCAGTGCGCGCCGCAACTTTGGCAATGTCAGAGGGACGAAACAGATGGACGACGAAGCTCACCATGGTGATGGCGCAGACGGCGACAAACAGCAGCGCTCCGTCCTGGCTGCAAAAATAAACCAGCGTCACCCAGGCGCCGCAAAGGGCAATTCCAAACCCGCGTTCAATACTGCTTCCAACGGTGAGCGAGAAAAACTCGTAGGCCGAAAGCACCGCCGCCACCAGCGCTACAGCGGCAACCCCGAGCGGATTTTGCCAAAGGATCAATGCAACCAGCAGCGGGATCGCCACCCCGGCGGTAAGGAAACGCAAAACTAGATTGGGGAGCGCCATTTACTTGGCGGCGCGAAGGCGGACCTGCTCCGAAGTCTGCCCAAAACGTCGCTCGCGCGAGGCGTAGACCGACAGTGCTTCGCCGAGTTCAACCCGACCAAAATCGGGCCACAAAGTGTCGGTAAAATAGAGTTCGGCATAGGCGGCTTCCCAGAGCAGAAAATTGGACAATCGCTCTTCGCCCGAAGTGCGAATGACCAGGTCAAGCGGCGGCAATACATGGGTCGAAAGCGCTTCTGAGAAAGCCAGCTCATTGACGTCCTGCAAGCGCAGTTCGCCCTGCAGCACCGCCTGCGCGAAGTTCTGCGCCGCTTCGACAATCGCTTCGCGCCCGCCGTAAGAGAGCGCCAGACAGAGCGTGATGCCGTTGTTCTTGGCCGCATCGGCCATCAGCGCATCGAGCGGATCGCGGACAAACTGCGGCAGCCGATCTTGGGCCCCGACTGTGCTCAGGCGAATGTTGTTTTGCAAAATCTCGTCGCGCTCGGAAATCAAGTAGTCGCGCAAAAGCTCCATCAGGCGCCTGACTTCCTCGACCGGGCGCTCCCAATTCTGTGAGGAAAAGGCGTACAGCGTCAGCGCCTGCAGCCCCATTTCGCGCGCCGCCCGCACCACCGCGCGCACCGAGTCGGCGCCGCGCTTGTGACCCTCGATGCGATCGAGGCCGCGCCGCTTGGCCCAGCGGCCATTGCCGTCCATGATAATGGCGACGTGGCGCGGCAAAGTACGTCTGTGTTGCCCGTGCTGCATAAAAGGACCCATCAGGTAGCACGAAGCCTTAGCCCTGTGCAACCTTCACACTGTCTAAAATACCTCGGCGAACCAGTGGCGCATGCGTTTCCAGACGCCGCGTTTGTCGACGTCGCGCCCCATGAAGTGGCGGGCGTCGAGATTTTTCACACCGTGCAGCACCAGGCCGACCCCGGTAGAGTACATCGGCGATTTGACCACATCGATGAGGCCGCCGACGCCTTTGGGAATGCCGCGACGAACCGGCATGCCGAGCACCTGTTCTGCCAGCTCCGGCATGCCCTCCAAAATGGTCGAGCCGCCGGTGATGACCGCGCCCGAGGCGAGCTTGTCTTCGAAACCATTTTTTTCGATGTCGCGCCGCACCAGCGAAAACATCTCTTCGACGCGTGGTTCAATCACACTGGCCAGCACTTGGCGCCGCACCGAACGCGCCGGCCGACCACCGACCGACGGGACCTCGATCATTTCGTCGTCGCCAACCATTGCCACCATGGCGCAGCCGTGGCGGTGCTTGATGCGCTCGGCCTCCGAATGCGGACTGCGCAAGCCGTAGGCGATATCGGCAGTCAGTTGATGGCCACCGACGGCGAGCACGCTCGAATGAATGATCGATCCATCGACAAAAATCGCCAAATCGGTGGTACCACCGCCGATGTCAATCAGTGCGACGCCGAGCTCTCTTTCGTCGTCGTGCAACACCGCTTCGGCGGATGCCAAAGGTTCGAGCACAATGTCGGCCACTTGCAGCCCGCAGCGGTGACAGCACTTGATGATGTTCTGCGCGCTCGACACCGCCGCTGTCACCAAATGCACCTTGGCCTCAAGCCGCACTCCTGCCATGCCAAGCGGCTCTTTGATGCCGTCCTGGTGGTCGACGGTAAATTCTTGCGGCAGCACGTGGATGATTTCGCGATCCTGCGGAATGTTGATGGCGCGCGCCTGCTCGAGCACGGCGGCGATGTCGCTCTCTTTGACCTCTTTGTCTTTGATCGCCCAGACGCCCTGGGAGTTGAGCGACTTGATGTGCGCACCGGCAATGCCGGCATACACTTGAGTGATCTCGACGCCGGCCATGTGTTCGGCCTCTTCGATGGCGCGTCCAATCGACTGCACGGTGGCGTCGATGTTGACCACCACGCCTTTTTTCAGCCCGGTCGACGGATGGGTGCCAACGCCGATGATGTCCATTCCGTCGGGCGTAAGCTCGCCGACGATCGCCGCAATTTTGGTGGTGCCGATGTCGAGTCCTACGACCAGTTCGTCCCGCTTGGCCATCTTTATTGACGTCCTTTCGTTGTTGCGTTTGCAGAATCAGCAAGTTTGACCGCCACCCGATCGGGTCGGGTGCGGTTGTCGAGATAGAGCATGCGCGGCCGCTCGCCGTGCGTCTGCAGCGAGGCCCACACGGTGTCGAAGCGATCGATGCGCTCCGGTAGCGTTTCGTCGATGCGTCCGAGGCGAATGCCGACGCCGTGCTCAGCTGTAAACAGGGTGACGCCGAGCGTGCGATCGAGATTGACCTCACCAACAATCGGGCGACTTGTGACTACAGAAAACATGCGCAGCGCCTTGAGCGCACTTTTCACTTCGGCCCGCGTCGCAGTTTCGTCGCTCTCATAGAGCGAGCGCGAAAGTCCGGTCACCACCACAAGTCCCGAGGTTTCGCTCGAACTTGCTCGCTTGAACAGAAACCCGTCCTCGTCGGCGAGATAGAGCGACCCAAGCGCGACCAAGCAGGCGGCGCGACGCTCTTCAATTTCGACTGCAATCGTCGACGGTAATTCGACGTGTGCGCGCGCATTTTTCACCCACGGCTCGTCCCCCAACCGACGTTCAAGCTGCCGCAAATCGATCGCAAAGAGATTGCCCCCGAGCCGCAGCTGCGCCCGAGTCGACAATTTCTCGTCGGTGGCGTTCTGCATGCCCGAGAAATGCAGCGCCCGCAATGCAAAGTGGGGAGAGTGGGAAAAGTAGTGGCGACCTCCGACGGTGACGCCGCCGATCAAGATCACCAAGGCGAGCGTGGGCAAGAATCGGCGCAGGCTGCGCCAGACTACAGCAGGGCCCTCTTTTGTGGGCGCTGCATGCACGCGCCGATTGACGCGTCGAAAAAAAGCTCTTCGACGCGCGGCTAAAACTGGGCGCGCATAGCGGGGCATGATTCATTTGTACGGCGAGCCTTGAGCGTGCGCAAAATTTTGACGCCGAATTCGTCTCAAATGAGACGAATTTGCAATCTCAGCGCAGGCGCAGCGCCTCTTTCGGACTCAGACGCTTGACCTCATTCACGTCATCAAAGTCAGCGTCGACCGATACCATTCTGAATACTCCTGAGTTCTTCATCACCGCGACATGCAAAGCATCGCGCGCGCTAAGTCGGGCGTGGACATCAAG
This sequence comes from Myxococcales bacterium, assembly GCA_023248835.1. GTDB lineage: Bacteria > Myxococcota_A > Polyangia > Palsa-1104 > Palsa-1104 > JAHFDU01. The sequence goes on from JAHFDU010000067.1 coordinate 13,189, forward strand.
CAGATCGCAGGCGGTCAGCACATCTTTGGCGCCGACCGACAGTACCTCTGCCACCAGTGCTGCCGCTGATCGTACCGCAAGCGTGGCGTCCTTGGCGCCCAGCCGCCGCTTGCGAACATGGAGAATTTCCTGCAATACTTCACTGCTGGTCACTCCCTCCAGCTGGCCACTCGATACCGCCGAAAGCAGGGCTCGGCAGTGCTCTCGATAGGGCCCCTCGCCCCCGATCGCGTAGAGAAACACGTTGGCATCGAGAAAAATCCTAGCCAAAGCGATCTTCGATCTCCTTTCTTAGTTCCTTACAACTCGGCAGGTCAACATCGGGAAGGGCTAGAAATGTCTGCGCCGCCGCCGCTTGTGCAATCTGCCCGGCTTGGCTCAGCAAATGCACACGAGCCGCTCCTCGCATGAGGTCCGCGACCGACGATCCGCGTTTCCGCGCCAGCCTCGCAAGTACCCGAAATTCTGCTGGATCCATCAAAATCTGAACCCTTTTTGTCTTCGCCATTTATATCATCATTGCACATGCACATGTGCATGTCAATTGGGACATCATCTGACGGTCCGACGGACCTACAGGGACATCATTGAAAATCGTGTTGATCGGTCCTCTCTCCCGAGCGGGGAGAGGCTAGGGACCTTCGCTCCCCTCTCCCCAACGGGGAGAGGGCTAGGGTCAGGGGCGCCCGGAAGTCAGCGTCGATTCGCGGTAAGCGATTCTTACCACCGTCGACAGTCAACAGTCGAGAGTCAAGAGTGGGGAAGAATCGCAAAATCGCGTTGACCATGGCGTAAAATCGATTTTGAAAGGCGGACCAATCCGACTGATTCA
>JAHFDU010000389.1 GCA_023248835.1 Myxococcales bacterium
AAAAGTTCGGTTTCACAGAGTTCAATGAAGCGAGCCCGATCGGCCGGGGTCAAATTCGCCGTCGACCAATCACGAATGAAGTTTGCCGCGCGGTTTTCGGCCATCGCCTCTCGCATCACTTGCCCGACGACCTCTTTGAGCGACTGGCGATATTTTACCCGAAAAGGATCCGGCGCCCGGATGGTTTGCTGAACCGCAGAGTAGCGCGCGGTCGATCGCTCGTAGGCGCTGACAAAGAGCTCACGCAACAAATCGATCTGCGTCGTCTCATAGATGCTCAAGATAGCTTCGGTGTAGTCGCTCGTGCTGACATCGACGAAAGACAGCGGGCAAAGGTTCCGTTTGATGAACGGAATGTTGGCCGCCAGTCGAGACACCCGCTTGTTGACATCTTCGAAAGGTTGCAAATAGGGCAGCTGCACCATGACGAAGATCGCCTGCTCGAACGGGTTCGAAATCGCTTTGGCTTTGGCGAGCAGCAGCTCGAAGCGCTCCTCGATCTGTTGCGGGATCGACAGCGGCGAAAAAGTAGAGCCGGCGATGCCGACCACAATGGTACGCAATCGCCCCGAAGCCCCGGGATCGGCCAGCAGCCCGTCGGACAAGAGGCCGTGTAAGTTGAGGATGGTGTGGCGGCTGAACTCGATCTCGTGAGCCTCTTCGACGAGAAACTCAATCGCCGCTTTGTGATTGAGAATCATCTGCGCTTCGAGTGCGTTTTTGCCTTCGCTCTGCTGGCCGTGCACGATCAGGCGATCGGTTTCGAGCAGCGAATAGGTATTGCCCTCGAGGCGACTCGAGTTCCAGGACAAATCGATGAGCAGCCGCGACAAAAGCTGTCTGGCGTAAGTCCCCGCTGGCGTCGCTGCTTGATCCGGCGTTCCAATCTTGCCGAGGTACTCGCGTAGCGCGGAGGGCAGATACGCGGTCACGTTGGGAACGTAATCGTCGAGAAATCGGCGTTGGTAGAGGGCAGCTGGCCGCTCTGGCATCGGCTTGCGGATGAGCGCGCGCAGTGCTCGCCCGGCCTCGCTCTCTACAGCGAACTCGGAAGGGCCAGCCATCGAATAGCGGGTGGCGCGTCCGACCCCCTGCTTGCGGATGCGTCCGGCTTCGAGTAGCTGACTTAGCCGACGCTTCAAAGTGGCGCGACTAGGCTCGGTTATCTTCTCCGCCAGCTCGGAAAACGAGAGATGGCCGGCTTGAAGGGCGGCGAGAATTTGCTGTTCTGTGGGTACGCGATCCATCGACGATCCCGATTATACAATATTTACGGCTCATTTTCTCGTTTACGGCTCATTTACGGCTCATTTACGGCTCATTCTAAATTTTACGGCTCAAAAAAACCGTTTACGGCTCATCCACTTAGAAAACGCCCGGACGGTGTTCACTCCACTCGGTCTGTGTTAGATCCTTCGGCGTGCCGGTACCGATTTGGAAACGCATTTCGCCTCTGTACATCATTGCGCCGGTGGTGCTACTGGCCGCCGCGGCGCTCGGGGCCTACAGTTTTCGCTCGGCGGGGAAACTGGCAAAAAAGAGCGAAGAGTCGCTGGTCGAATCCAACCGCCTGCTCGGCGAGCAGACGCTCGAACGCATCGACAACTTGATCGTTGCCTCCGATCGCTCGCTCTTCGATTTGGTCGATCTCGAACATTTGCACGACTTCGCCCGTCGCTGGGCCGACATCGTGCGGTTGTCGCCGGCGATTGAAGCGGCACTGATTCTCGACGACAAATTGACGATTCCGCCCGGCGGTTACGTTTCCAAAAAGCGGACCTCAGATGCCGAAGCGTTTCGCGGCCTGTTCATGCGAAAAATTCTTCCCGATCTGCCGCTCTCGAATCTGACCACCGATCTGCACAAGCATATGCACCGCGAATACGAGGGGCGCGACTACTTGATTTCGTTCATCAAGCGCCAGCGGCAGGGGCGCACCTACTACGTCGTGCTCAAGATCAGCATCGAGTACCTGCTCAAAGAACTGTTCCCACAAGAACTCGACATTCTCGAGGGAAAAATGCTGTTTTGCATTCGCGACGCCAGCGGCAAGGTGATCTACGGGCAGCCAGTCGAACAGGCAGGGACGCTGCTGTTCGAAAAGGCGTTTCCGACGACGCTGTATCTCTGGCGCTTGCAACTGGCGCCGCCGATTGCTGCATCGATTGCCGGTGAAGAGCGTGCCAATCGGCGGTCGGAGACGCTGCTCATAGGTTTGGCGCTGGCGATTGTGCTCGCCGGAGTGGTCGTGTTGCAGCTAGCCAGTCTTGCTGAGCGGCGCGCCAACCGACTCAAGAGCGATTTTATTTCCAACGTTTCGCACGAGCTCAAAACGCCGCTGTCGCTGATTCGCATGTTCGGCGAATTGATGTCGATGGGGCAAGTGCGTTCGCCCGAGAAACAGAAAGAGTACGCCGACATCATCACCCGCGAAGCCGAGCGCCTTTCGCGCCTCATCGACAACGTGCTCGATTTTTCCCGCATGGAGCGCGGCCGCGCCGCCTACGATTTTCAGCTCGGCCGACTTGACCGCGTGGTCGAGCGTGCGCTCGACGTCTATCGCCACCGCGTCGAGCGCGAAGGATTTCGCCTGGTGACCAAGATTGATACTGAGCTGCCCGAGGTGCTCATCGACGCCAACGCGATGACGCTGGTGCTGCTCAATCTGCTCGAGAATGCGGTCAAGTATGGCAAGGGCGAGATCACCGTCTACCTCACCCAAAAAGGAGCCTACTTGCGTTTGGTGGTTGGCGACCAAGGGCCGGGCATCGCGCTCGAGGAGCAGCGCAAGATTTTCGAGCGCTTTTATCGCAGCGTCGAAGCGCGCGCCACCCACGTGCGTGGCTCGGGCATTGGCCTGTCGCTGGTCAAAGACATCGCCGAAGCGCACGGCGGCAACGTCAGCGTCGAGAGCTCGCCCGGTCGCGGCGCTGCGTTCATCGTTGACATCCCGCTTGCAGCCGACGCCGAGGTGGCGTAATGGGTGGTGCCTGATGACGCGCAACCGTTCACGCCCACGCGCTCCGCTTGCCCTGAGCTTGTCGAAGGGCAGACTCGACTTGTTCTCGCCCTTCGACTTCGCTTCGCTGCGCTCAGGGTGCACGGACAGGGGGGCGTGAACGCCTATGATGACGTTGACGAACAGCGCGCCGACTGCCAAGAAACGCATTCTTATCGTCGAGGACGAGCCCGACATTGTGCGCGGCCTCAGCGATGCGCTGGCATTCGAAAATCTCGAAGTGGTATCGACCGGCAGCGGCAAAGAGGGCGTGCGCCTGATGCGCGAGCGCGGCGCCGACTGCGTTATTCTCGATTTGATGCTGCCCGATTCCAATGGCTATCAAGTTTGTGAAGAGATCCGCAGTTTCAATTCGGTGGTGCCGATCATTATTTTGACCGCGCGCAGTGAAGAGTCGGACAAAATCCGCGGCCTCGAAGCCGGCGCCGACGATTACGTCACCAAGCCATTTTCGGTAGGCGAACTCTTGGCGCGCATTCGCGCCATTTTCCGCCGGCTGCACAAATCGGGAACCTCAGTCGAGACGATTCAGGTTGGCTCGAGCGAAATCAATCTCAAGAAACACACCCTG
>JAHFDU010000068.1 GCA_023248835.1 Myxococcales bacterium
GGGCGTATCGCTGCGATCCCGGTGATTTTGGCGTTCATCGACAACTATTCTCCCGAGCGATCGTTCATCGCGACGATGATCTATTTGGCCGCCTCGATCACCGACTTTCTCGACGGCTGGTTGGCGCGGCGCCGCAAGCAGGTAAGCCTGCTTGGGAAGTTCTTGGATCCACTGGCCGACAAATTGATCGTCACCGCGGTGCTGGTCTACCTTGCGGCAATTGATCGCTGTCCTCCTTGGTTGGTGGTGGTGCTGTTGTCGCGTGAATTTGCCATCACCGGATTGCGCTCGATCGCCACCACCGAGGGGCTGGTGATCTCGGCGTCTGACAGCGGCAAGCAGAAGACCGCGCTCCAGCTGGTGGGCACCGTGTTGCTACTGACCCACTTTCGCTATCCGATGTGGGGCGTACCTGGCTGGTCGATCAACTTTCACCAGGTCGGCATCATCGTTTTGTACATGGCGCTGGTGATGTCGCTGTTTTCTGGACTCAACTATTTTCTGCTTTTTTTTCGCGTTGCCGCCGCGCGCGACCGAGCGGCTGCTGCAGCGGGAGAGCACGTCGCTCCGGATGCTTCGTGATCATCGCTGCCGCCCCGCGCCTCGACCAAGTCGAGGTGTTTCGACGAGTTTGCACCGGACAGCGTCCATTCTTTCTCGACAGCGGTAGCGACGCGGACGGTCTTGGCCGATTCAGTTTTGCCGGTTGCGATCCTGATCGCGAAGTTGCTTGGCGGATTGGCGAGCGAGGTGATCCTTACGCTCTCGTCGAAGGCCTGAGCCGCGAGGTGGCTCAGGTTCGCGACGCAGGCGTGCTGCCCGAGTGGATTGGTTTTCTAAGCTACGATTTGGGCGCGTCTGAGTTGGCGCGACGTTGTGGTCGCGTACTGCAGCCGAAAACCGGCGGGCCCGATCTTGATTTTGCCCACTATCCGGCGCTGTGGCGCTTTGACCGACGTACCGAGTGCGCCGAGATCGTTGCATGCGATCAAGCGGCGGCAGCTCGTTTGCGTGATCGTTTGTCGCATGCGCCAGCGCCGCTGGCTCCTCTGCGTGTCGGTGATCCGCGCTGGGAACTTTCGCCCGACGATTATCGCGACCGCGTGCGCCGAGTGCTCGACTACCTGCGAGCGGGGGACGTTTATCAGGTGAACCTGTCGCACCGTCTCCGCGTCGCAGTCGACCAGAAGAGTGCGATTGCGCTCTATCTTCGGCTGCGCCAAGTGGCTCCAGCGCCGCTTGCCAGTTTCTTGCAGACAAAGGATTGCACCATTCTTTCCAACTCCCCCGAGCTGCTCTTGCGCACGTGCGGTCCATCGATCGAGACCCGGCCGATCAAAGGCACTCGCCCGCGCGCACTGGATCATTGCGACGACGCTCACCTCGGGCAGGCGCTGTTGGATTCGAAAAAAGAGCAGGCGGAACATTTGATGATCGTCGACTTGGAGCGTAACGATCTGGGCCGCATAGCGGAAGTGGGTAGCGTGCAGGTCGAGGACTTCGCGCGATTGGTATCGTTTCCGACGGTGCATCATTTGGTCTCGACGGTGCGCGCCCGTTTGCGGCCCGAGATCGGACTGGCGCAGATCTTTGCGGCGATGTTCCCAGGCGGTTCAATCACCGGCGCACCGAAATTGCGCGCGGTGGAGATCATTGATGAGCTCGAACAGTCGTGGCGCGGCGTCTACTGTGGAGCGCTCGGCTGGATCGGGTCGGATGCAGGCGAGCCGGCGATCGAGTTCGCCTTGCCGATTCGCACCGCAACGCTGCACGACGGAGAGCTCATCGTGCCGGTGGGCGGTGGCATCGTCGCCGATTCGACTCCCGACGGAGAGCTCGAGGAAACCCGGATCAAAGCGATCGCGTTTCTACGAGCGCTTCAAGATTAATCGGGCAGCAGCGCGGCGATTCTATTGCGTAGCGATAGCGGCTGTTGCAAGGCGGGAGCGTGACCCTGTAGACTTTTTCGGTGCCTCGCTTTGTTGTATTCGTCGCAGTGGTGTGCTCTAGCGCGTGTCGCTGCCAGCCAGCGCGCGTGGCGCGAATGGATCGAGGAGCGGGCGCTGGTGCGGCTCTCGTCACCGACGCAGGATCGGCGCGCGTCGCAAACGATGGCAGCGCAACGTTTGCCATCGGCGGCGAAGTGGTCGACGAGGCCGGGCGCCCGATCGCCGGAGCGACTGTGTTTGTCAGCGACGGAACGTTCGTGCGGCCGAGCGGTTTTGATTCGATGGGCGAGCTGGGAGTGCTTCGCGGCGTGTTGCCTTTCCCAGATCAGATCGTGCAAGGCGGCGCGATGCCAAGTGCGTCCGCGGTGTCCGATCAGAGCGGACGATTCGCAGTGCGCGATTTGCGCAGTCGCAGTGTCGTGATCGCGGTGGCGCACGATCGGTTCCTGTCCCGCCCACCGGTGGTGGTTGAGCTCGACAAGTTGAATTCACTGCGGATAGTGCTTGCGCAAGGCGTGTCGCTGCGCGGGCGGGTGCTCGATTCGCGGGGACAGCCGCTCGCGACAGTAACGTTGTCGACAGCAGAGGGGCGCATGCTGGCGGTGTCGGATCGGCATGGTGAGTTTTCGATCGCGGGAGTCGGTCCGAATGACACGTTGGTGGCCCGGCTTGGTGGCTACTACCCGCAACGGCGGACGCTGGCGGCGCTAACCGACACAACGCTCGACATTCAGCTTGAGCGCGCCGAGGAGCGCATGATCATCGAAGTCTTGGACGATCGCGATCGTCCGGTGGTGGGGGCCAAAGCGGAGGTGCGTCCGGTAGACGGCGAGACCCATGTTTTTGTCACCGATCGATCGGGTAGGGTGGAGAGCGTGGCTTTTGCGCCACCGCCGGTGAAGGTGTCGATTGGTCATAGCGATTTTGCCCCCGCGGTGGTGGAGATCGCGCATTACGACGAACCGGTGCAGGTGGTGTTGCAACCGGGCGGCGGCCTGGCGGGCGTCATTGTCGACGTGCGGGCTGGCACCGTTCCTCGCGGCATTGAATTGGAAGTTCGCAACGGCAATGAGGTGCGCAAACTGCCGGTGGTGGCGGGACGTTTCATCGCTACGTCGCTGGCGGCGGGCGGTGCTGAGCTTGTCGCTCGGGCGCCGGGGTACGTGGTTTGGCGCCGCACCGTGACGGTTCCGCCGAGCGATCGTTTGCGCGCGGTCACGGTCGAGGATGTGCGCGTCGAGCTTGAGCGCTCAGGCATGGTACATGGTGTGGTGCGTGATGAGCGCGGCGATCTTGCCGCTGGCGTTGCAGTATCCTGTGGAGACGTGCGCACGACCACCGATGCGCGCGGAGAATTTATTTTGACCGGGCTACCCGGGGGCGCGGCGCGAGTGACCGCGAGCAAACAGGAGGTCCGGGTAAGTGGTGAGGTCGAAGTGCGTGCCGACGACGATCGCTTGCTTGACCTACACTTCTAGTTTTACAGTTTTTTGGTTTGCTCATCGCGAAGAAGTCGCGTCGGTTCGTGATGGAGCGATCGTACGGCATGCTTCCTGGTAGCATCGCCCCCGTCGTGGGCGGTGGTCTGGGTTCCGTCCGATGGGGCAAAGCGCCGAAACGGGGCCTCTTTGTCGAGTACGTCGGCGATCAGATTTTCACCGAGCGCCTGTGGATCGGCCTCATGCACCACGTACTCTTCCATGGTGCGCAGTTCTTGCTCGATCTCACCGGAGAATTCGTCGCGCATCAGGCGCGCGAAATGGCTGCGACGATAGCTTGGCGCGTCGGCTTGCAGAAATTCCGTCAGTGCTCGCTCGAGCTCGGCGCCGCTGGAGAAGCGCTCGGCGGCCTGCCGCGCGTGAAGGCGATTGATGATGGCGTTGAGCGCCGCGGGAGTCGAAGGCTGAAGGGTCGAGGGGTCGGCTCTCTTGCCGCTGCGAATCAGCCGCAGGGTATCGGTCTCATTGCTGGTCATAAACGGCGGAATCAGAGTTGCCGCTTCGTACAGCACGCTGCCGAGCGAAAATAGATCCGACCGCCCGTCGAGCGTGCTGCCGAGCGTTTGTTCTGGGCTCATGTATTTTACTTTGCCCTTGATGACGCCGGCCTGGGTCTGCACCCGATTGAGCGTGGCTTTGGCGATGCCGAAGTCGCACAACTTCACCTCGCCGGTGTAGCTGAGAAGAATATTCGAGGGCGACACGTCACGGTGTACCAAGTGCAGCCAATTGCCGCTGCGGTCGTGCTGCGAATGCGCTGCATCCAGAGCGCGGGCGGCGCCGATGCCGATCCACGCCACCTCGGCGGCACTCAGCGGGGCTTTGCGGGCGCGTCGTTTTTCAAGCAGCGCCCGCAGGTCCTTGCCGTCGACAAACTCCATGGTGATGAAATAGTCGCCGCCGACGTGGGCAAATTCGTAGACGCGAGCGATGTTGGGATGCGACAGCAGAGCGCTCACTTTGGCTTCGTCGATCAGCATGCGCAAAAATTCACCGTCGGTGCATAGATTGCGCAGCACTCGCTTGACCGCCACCCAATGCACATTGCCCTGGTCGTCAAAGGTTTTGGCGCGATAGATCTCGGCCATGCCGCCGAACGCGATTCGGTCGAGTAGTTGGTAGCGCCCGAGCTGTTCGGTTTGTTGCATGAACCTTCTATAGTCCAGAGTCAAGAGTCAAGAGTCAAGAGTCCAGAGTCCAGAGTCCAGCGTCCAGAGTCCAGCGTCCAGAGTCCAGCGTCCAGCGTTTCCCAAGCAACTTGAATAGCAATCTCGACTATTGACGCTGTTCGCATCATAATATTCGAAAGGTGAGGTTTTCTATGAGAACGATCGGATTGATGGCAGCGCTCTTGTTGCCAAACATTGGCTTTGCCGACCCTTCTTACGCGCTGAAGATTGAGACGCCGGCGGCGCAGAAAGCCAAACGTGCGGTGGTCAAACTTCATGTCACGCCGGGCGCAGGCTTTCACATGAACCAGCAGTTTCCAACTGTGGTGAGCGTCGTTGGTCCGGCGGGCGTTACCGTCGAGCACCCCAAACAGAACGGCAAGGACGCGGTCAAGTTCGACGAGCACCAAGCCGATTTCGATGTCGCCTTCGTCGCTGCCGACGCGGGCAAGAAGCAGTTTTCAGGCGAATTTAAGTTCGCAGTTTGTAGTGCGACCTCTTGCGATCCGAAGAAGGAGAAGTTGTCGTTTGCGGTCGAGGTGAAGTAGTGGCCGAGAAGTCGGCCGCCGACGAGCTACAATCGATTGGTCAAGACGTCCGCGACGCGTACTCACGCAACCGCCGGGTGCTTTCCTTCGATGAGTTTTATGCACTCGCCCAGCAAAATCCGGCCCAATACGCGCGCAACGCGGCGCAGTATTTGAAAGATGTATTCGATCATTTTGGCAGCTACGAAGTGGACACGCCGCGCGGAAAAGTTCGGCGCTGGAAGTTGTTCGATGCGCCATTCGACGGTGAACGCGATCGATTGATTGGCCAGGAAGAGGTGCAGGCCAAAGTCTATCGCGTACTCGCCAATTTTGTGCGCCTCGGACAAATCAACAAGTTGGTGCTGCTACACGGCCCCAACGGTAGCGCGAAGTCGACTTTTGTTTCTTGCATTGCTCGAGCGCTCGAACACTACTCGTCGCTCGACGAGGGTGCGCTCTATCGGTTTCAATGGGTATTTCCTTCCGAGAAATACGGCAAAGGCGGCATCGGCTTCGGTGGTCCGGGTGAGGACGGAGGGACAGGTAGCTACGCCCATCTCGATGAACACCTGATCGACGCCCGCCTGATCGACGAACTGCGTGACAACCCGCTGTTGCTGCTGCCGCGAGAGCGACGGTTGGCGCTGTTTCAGTCCGAGGCGCGCAGCGGCCCGCGTTTTATTTTGTCGGACTACATGCGCGACGGCGATCTCAACCACAAAAACAAGCAGATTTTCGAGGCGCTGCTGGTCGCTTACAAGGGCGACTATCTCAAAGTGCTTCGTCACGTGCAGGTCGAGCGCTTTTACGTGTCGCGTCGCTATCGTGCCGGTGCGGTGACGGTGGAGCCGCAACTGGCGGTCGATGCGCGCGCCCGCCAACTGACGATGGATCGCTCGCTACAGGCGTTGCCGCCGGCGCTGCAGTCGCTTTCGCTTTACGAATACGCCGGTGAGCTGGTCGACGCCAACCGCGGAATCTTGGAATATTCCGATCTGCTCAAACGGCCCCTCGAAGCCTACAAGTATTTGCTCGGCGCCGTCGAAGATGCCCGCGTCGGGGTGGAAAACAGCATTCTTTATCTCGACAGCTTTCTTATCGCCTCGTCGAATGAATCTCATTTGGCGGTGTTCAAGGAGATCCCCGAGTTTCAATCTTTCAAAGCGCGCACCGAGCTAATTCGCATGCCCTATTTGCTCGACTATCTCGAGGAAGAGCGAATCTATCGAGAGCAAATCGCCAGCACGGCGCTCGGTAAACACGTGGCGCCGCACACGCCCTACGTGGCGGCGCTGTGGGCGGTGCTCACCCGCATGCGCAAGCCGCTGCCGGAAAAGTATCCCAAGTCGCTTGGCGATTTGGTCTCGAAGTTGGCGCCGCTCGAAAAAGCCGAGCTCTATGCTCGCGGTCGGCCGCCTGAGGGACTTTCGCCCGAGCAGACCAAGGAACTTTGCGCCAGCATCGACAAGCTGTGGAACGAATCGGATGCCTACCCCAATTACGAGGGACGCACTGGCGCCAGCCCGCGCGAAATCAAGACGCTGCTACTCAACGCAGCGCAAAATCCGCGCTACGAGTGTTTGTCGCCGCTCGGCGTTTGCGACGAAATGGAAGAGCTGTGCAAGAACGTGACGGTGTACGATTTCCTAAAGCAGGAGCCGCTGCCGGGCGGTTTTCATGAGAACAAGAAGTTCATTCAGTTGGTGCGCGATCGCTATCTTGAACTCATCGATGAGGAGCTGCGCTCGTCGATGGGGCTGATCGAAGAGAAGCAATACGGCGAGTTGCTGGGCAAGTACATCACCCACGTGTCGCACTGGACCAAGAAGGAAAAACTGCGCAATCCCACCACCGGCCGACTCGAAGAGCCCGACGAAGAGATGATGGGCGATGTCGAAAAAACGCTAGGCGTTGCTGGCAAGCGCGACGATTTTCGCCACGAGATCATTTCCCGAATCGGCGCTTGGTCGATTGAGCATCCCGGCAAGAAGCCCGACTTTGCGTTGGTATTTCCGCGCCACTTGCAGATGCTGCGCGAGTCGTACTTCGAGCAGCACAAGAAGATTCTGCAAAAGACCAATCACGACATTCTGGTTTTTCTCGGTGACGGCGAAGCCGTGGCGAAACAGCAACTCGAGCGTGAGGCGTTTGATCGTGTGCTTCGCACCCTCGAGAATTTGAAAACCAAGTTTGGCTACTGCGAAAAATGCATCAAGGAAGCGGTGTCGTATTTGCTTCGCAAACGATACAGCATCCAATAACAAAAACCGAAGGACTTCGGACTACAAATGAGTAATGCAAGGGAGAGATTTGAGGCCAGGAGGCATATGTCCCGACATCTCTCCGAGCTGCAGCAACTCGTCGGTCGGCCCGTCCATTCCAGTGATCTGCTGTCCCTAGAAGAGACCCGGAGGGTGGTAATTAGTTGACTAAGTCATATTATTAGACTAATATAGCCCTATGAAGGTCACCAATATCCATGAAGCCAAAACTCATCTTTCTCGACTGCTGAAGCGTGTTCGCGCCGGCGAAGAGATTATCATCGCCAAAGGGGGTAAGCCGATCGCACGTCTTTGTCCACTCACGCCGCAGCGCCGTACGCCGGGTCTGCTCAAGTTCAAAGTCGACAAGTCATTTTTTGATCCACTCCCCGCCAAAGAGCTTAAGGCCTGGGATAAGTGAAATACCTTCTCGATACCCACGCTCTGCTGTGGTGGCTGGTCGACGACAAACAGTTGCCCCGCAAGGTGCGTAGTCTGATCGGAGATCCGGCCAACCAAGTTTTTGTTTCAAGCGCCAGCGCTTGGGAGATCGCGACCAAGTTTCGCCTCGGCAAATTGCCGTCTGCAGAAATATTGGTGCAGGACATTCCTGGCTGGGTCGAGCGCGCGGGATTTGTCGAGTTGATGATTTCAATTCGTCACGCCCAACGAGCGGGGAGTTTTGCGCAGCCTCATCGCGACCCATTCGATCGCATGCTGGCAGCGCAGAGCGAGATGGAAGGCCTCTCACTCATTACCAACGACGAGGCACTAGATCGGTTCGGTATCCACACAGTTTGGTAGCGATCGAGGGTGGCTAATAGCCAATCCAGTCGATGGCGAGAAGTTCATAGTCCTGGGATTTTACGCGCACCTGAGAGAAATGCGTTACAATAGCAGTCCATGTCGATGCACGGTTTGGTCGCGATCTTACGTTCTGGCGGCATTACTCTCGCGGTGATTATTGCTTGCTCGTTGCTGGCGCTGGCGTTGGCGCTTGAGCGACTGTTGATGATGTGGCGGTTTCTGGATCACACCCGCACACTTGGCGAAACTATCAAGCGCTGTTTGTATCGCGGCGCCCTCGCGGAGGCCCGTACCGCCTGCGAACGATCGCCTTCCGCCGCTGCCGAGATTTTCTTGGTCGGATTTGAGCGCTACGGTCGCTCTACCGATGGCGCACTTGAGGCAGCGGTGGATCGCGAGCGGCAGCGCACCAACTTGGCGCTCAAAGGCCATCTCTGGCTACTCGGCACCATTGCTGCAAGTGCGCCATTCATTGGCCTGTTTGGCACCGTGCTCGGAATTTTGATCGCATTTGGTGAGATCAGCAGCACCCACCGTACCGGAATCGACGTTGTGGGCGGCGGCATTGCCGAAGCGCTGTACACCACCGCCGCCGGCATTCTGGTGGCAATCGAAGCCCTGTTTCTTTACAACTACTTCATGTCGCGACTGGCGCGCATCGGGCTCGAGGTCAAACTGATTGCCGAAGAGTTCGTCGAAATCTTGCGTGAGAGAAAAAGCGAATTGCGACCTCTGCCGACTGTGTCGAGTTCCACGGAAGGGGTGGGGGCGACGCCGGCTTCCACGAGTGCCTAACCATGGCGATGGGAACGACCAAGGAGGCGGAGGAGGGCGTCGATCCGATTTTTGCCGAGATCAACATCACGCCGCTCACCGACATTTTTCTGGTTCTGCTGATCATTTTCATGGTGACCTCGTCGCTGATCGCCGCCGACGAGGCCTCCCGCTCCGGACTGCGCATCAACTTGCCCAAGGGGGCGACCCGCGAAATCTCGCAAAGTGCGCGTGATATTTCGATCACCATTACCGACAAGGGAAAAATCGTCGTCGATGGCAAAGAGGTTGCTGCCGACACGCTGAAGGCGATTTTCGATGCCGCGCGCGTTCGCGATCCCGACACCCAGGTCATGGTTCACGCCGACGAAGAGACCCATTACGGAAAAGTGGTCGCGGTGATGGAGCTGGCCAAAGCGGCGGGTTTGAAGCATTTGGGCATGGCGACGCGACGGGGAAAATAGTCAAAGGCGAAATGAGGGGGAGCGTTTTTCAGGGGTAAATCATCAGCACGATCGCTTCGGTTCGCTTGGCGATCGCTTCGTAGACGTGCGGGCGATCGGCGGCAAAGGTGACTACGTCGCCTTCCGATGCTACCAACGCTTTCTCCGCCGGTCCGACTCGGAGTTTGCCGCGCAGCACGAGCACGCATTCTTCGGTACCGAGGCTGTGCGCCGGCGCTGCGTAGGTCTTGCCCGAGCTGGCTTTGATAAGGTAGAGTTCGCAACTGCCACGGCGGCCGCTCGCACTGAGCAGATACGACTCAAAGGGTGCGTTGACTGCCTCGAGCTTAAGTGCCTCGCCGTACTTCAGTATGCGGACGTCGGCCGCAATCGGCTGTGTGAGCTGTCCAAACGGAATTCCGAGCGCGGTGGAGATCGCGGACAGCGTCTCAATGCTGGGATTGGCTTTGCCCGCCTCGACCAGGGACAGGGTGGCTTTGCCGACGCCCGCCATACGCCCGAGCTGACTCAAACTGATGTTCTTGCGTTGTCGCAGGCTTCGTATATTGGTCGCTAACTGCTGCAGAATCGCCCTCTTATTTCGCGTGTCAGGTCGACTCATGAAACCGGCTACTGTGGCAGCGCCGCTTCGATTGCGGTGATGGCGTCGGCTGCGGTATCGACGACCACAAACAGATTTGTGTCCTCGGCCGCAATCGTACCGTTGTCGATCATCCACTGGATGTAAGGCGCAAACGAATCGCCCATGCTTTTGGACACGATGACGATCGGAATCTTGTTGAGCTTGTGCGTTTGCACCTCTGACAAAGTCATGAACAGCTCCCACGCGGTACCGACCCCACCTGGAAACACCACTGCTGCTTTGGCGTAATTGAGCAGCGCCCGCTCGCGCACATTGAAGTCGGAAAACACATAACCGTCGGTGACGTAGTCGTTGAGCTTGTCGTTGGCGTCTTTGAAATAGCAGGAGAAACCAAGGCTCACGCCATTGGCCTCTTTGGCGCCGCGGTTGCCCGCCTCCATCAGGCCGGGCCCGCCTCCGGTCAGGATCGGCAGATCCTTGTGCGCCGCCGTCCACAAGGAAGCGAAGTTGCGTGCGTTGGCATACTGCGGCGTACCGTCCTTGAGTCTCGAGCTACCAAAGATCGTCACCGTACCCTTCGGTGCCGAGCGGGCGAGGATGCTCTCAGCGCAAAAAGCGTCGAGTGCAATATCCTCAGGTGTGGGAATTTGGCCGCCCGGGACGAAGCGGTTGCGATCGGTGCATTTTTCGTCTGCAAGCTCGATCGTTCGTGTACGCGATCTGCCGGTAAGCGCCACTTCAAAGCGGTGACTGGCCTTGTAGTAGTCGCGTAGCACAATGTAGTAGGTCGAACTGGTCGCTGGCAGCGTCGCGTCGATGTGCGAATCAGTGCTGCGATCGCTGGCGTCGTCATTTTTGGCCAATACTTGCAGCGTCTCAGAAAGCAGCCAGGCCACTGCGTCACCATTTGCGGATTTTACATCGATGGTCACCTTGTCGCCCTTATGGCCGCCAAAAGTAAACGCCGAATATTTCGGACCGGTATAGGTCGTGGTCGCGCGGTCGCCATAGCCAAGCGTTTTGACTACTCTCATTGCCTCTGCAAAACGATCAGACTTGGCCTCGAGCCCTGAAAAATCATCCTCAATCTCAGTTTTGCCACCGCTGCCACAACCAGCAGCCAAACCCACCACCATCAGTAGTCCCACCTTGTTCATCGCAGATTCCTCCTTGGAAGGCGGCGCATGTAGCACAGACGCAATCCATATCCAAGAAAAATCTCAAATCTAGTTTTCGGCTGATCCGCCGGCGAGGAGATAGAGCAGCGCCATTCGCACGCCGACGCCGTGTGTCACCTGATCGAGAATCACCGAGCGCGTTCCGTCGGCGAGTGCCGGATCGAGTTCGATGCCGCGGTTGATCGGGCCGGGATGCATGAGGATGGCGTCCGGCTTGAGGTGGGTCGCCATGCGCAGTCCGAGACCGAAGTAGCGGCTGTACTCACGGGTGTTGGGAAAGAGGCCAGCGCCATCGAGACGCTCTTTTTGAATGCGCAGCATCATCACCACATCGGCGCCTTCGATCGCTGGCTCCATGCGATCGTAGACCTCGGCGCCGAGCGTCTCTATACCGATCGGCAGCATGGTACGCGGTGCGGCGAGACGAACTTTGGCACCGAGTTTGCCGAGCGCCAGCACGTCCGAGCGAGCGACGCGCGAGTGCGCGATGTCACCGCAAATCGCGATGGTGAGCCCGTCGACGCGCCCTTTGTGTTTGCGAATGGTGGCGCAATCGAGCAGCGCCTGGGTGGGATGCTCGTGGGTGCCGTCGCCAGCGTTGATCACCGCGGCGTCGACGTGCGCGGCGATAAAATGCGGCGCACCTGAAGCGGTGTGGCGCAACACGATGACGTCCGGCCGCATCGCTTGCAAATTGCGCGCGGTATCGAGCAGAGTCTCACCTTTGGTGGTAGACGACGTGGAGCCTGAGATGTTCACAGCGTCAGCTGACAGGCGCTTGGCCGCGATCTCAAATGACGTGCGGGTTCGCGTCGAGGCCTCGAGAAAAAGATTGATCACCGTTTTGCCGCGCAGCGTCGGCACTTTTTTTATCGCGCGCTCGGAAATTTCCAAAAACGTATCGGACAGGTCGAGAATTTGCACAATCTCGTTAGCGGACAGGTCGGCGATGCCGAGCAAATGGCGATGCGCAAACGGGGTCATGGGCGTACTCTCTCGAGTAGTAGCACGCCGTCTTCAGCGCCGAGCTCGGCGAGTGCAACCTGCACCGATTCGTTGCGAGTGGTCTTTTCGGTCATGCCGACATAGTCGGGCTGAATGGGTAGTTCGCGGTGGCCGCGGTCGATCAGCACCGCCAACTCGACGCGACGAGGACGGCCAAAATCCATCAGCGCGTCGAGTGCGGCGCGAATGGTGCGCCCGGTGTAGAGCACATCGTCGACAAGAACCACGGTGCGCCCGACGATGCTGCTCGGAAGTTCGGTCGATCCTACCTCAGGTTTAGGCAGGCCCTCGAAAATGTCATCGCGGTAGAGCGTAATGTCGATGGCGCCGAGCTCCGGCGCTTTGGCGCCAGCGATCTCTTTGATGTGACCGCGCAACCGCTCGGCCAGTGGCACGCCACCCGAGCGTATTCCGACCAGAATCAGCGATTCGTCGGGATTCTTTTCCACCATTTCATGTGCCATTCGCCTGAGCGCGCGTGCCATCGCGGCGCTGTCGGCGAGCTGTCGCCGCGCCACCAGCGGCGTTTCCTTGCGGGCTCGTCGCATCAAGACCGCTCATCCTGAGCGAAGCGTAGCGAAGTCGAAGGACGTGTGTGGGGTAATCGCATCAGGACCGCTCCTCCTGAGCGAAGCGCAGCGAAGTCGAAGGGCGTGTGTTTTGCACCGCCCCACCTTACATCAGTCGGTGTATGCTTCAAAGCCATGGCGGAGGTCCAAACCACAACCGCAGCGGTGGTACTCATCGGCGATGAAATCCTGTCGGGCAAGGTGCTCGACGAGAACGCTGCGTTCTTGATTGGCGAATTGCGCCTGCTTGGGGTGGCGCTCAAGCGAATCGCGGTGATTCCCGATGTGGTCGCTGAGATTGCCGAGACGGTGCGCGACTGCGCCCGCCGCTTTGATCATGTGTTCACCTCCGGCGGCGTCGGTCCCACCCACGACGATCTGACGATGGAGGGAGTGGCGCGGGCGTTCGACACTGAGGTGACGCGCCATCCGCAACTCGAAGAGCTGTTGCGGATGCACTACCGCGAGCGGTTGCAAGAACGAAATCTGCGCATGGCGGACGTGCCGCGGGGTGCGACGCTGATCGCGTGCGATTTGAGTTGGCCGGCAATCGCGATGCGCAATGTTTATGTGTTGCCTGGGATTCCCGCTCTGTTTCGCAAAAAATTTCTCGCCATGCGCGATCAGTTTCGTTGCTCGCCCTATCACTTGTGCACCGTTCTCTCCTTGGTGGAGGAGGGCGCCATCGCTTCGAGTCTTGACCAAGTCGTGCGCGATTTTCCGGGCGTGCAAGTCGGTAGCTACCCGACCTGGAATCAGCCCGAATACAAAGTCAAAGTCACGCTGGAATCCAAAGACAGCGCGCTGGTCGAGTCGGCGACCCGCACCCTTATCGATTTGCTCGGCGATGATGTATTTTTGGCGACGGTGTAAGTTCAAAAGGATGGATCGAAAACTCGCCAGCGTTCAAAAAGTTCTCGCCGTCGAACCCATTCCCGGCGCGAACAACATCGAAAAGATTTCTGTGCTTGGCTGGAATTTGGTCGCCAAAAAAGGCGAATTTCGCCCCGGCGAACTTTGTCTCTATTTTGAGGTCGATTCACTCTTGCCGGTGCGGCCCGAGTTTGAATTCTTGTCCAAGAAAGGAACCCAAAAAACGCT
>JAHFDU010000069.1 GCA_023248835.1 Myxococcales bacterium
GAGTACTACCTCGCCGAAGAAGTGGCAAAACGCGTCTATGCCGTCGCCGATGCGGCCGTTCGATCCGGCGCCGAGGTCGAGATTCTCCGCTTTGCGGCATAAGCAATGAAGCAATAAAGAGATCCGTCCCGCGTTGTGGTAAAAACACACATGGACTCTGTGCTCTACGAGCAGCGCGGACGGGTTGCGATCGTGACCATGAATCGGCCACAAGTTTGCAACGCGCAAAACATCAAAATGACCCAGGCGCTCGATGAAGCGTTGGTGCGCGCGGTCGGCGACGACTCAGTCGGCGCGATCATTTTGGCGGGCGCGGGGCCGCATTTTTCCGCCGGACACGACATCGGCACACCGGAGCGCGACATTGACAAATCGTTTACGCGCACCGCGACCACGTGGTGGGAACACTCCGATAAGGGCGGGGTCGAAAATATTTTTGTGCGCGAGCAAGAGGCCTATCTCGGTATGTGCAAACGCTGGCGTACTTTACAAAAGCCGGTGCTCGGGCAAGTGCAAGGCGCCTGCATCGCCGGCGGTCTGGCGTTGGCGTGGTGCTGCGATTTGATCATCGCTGCCGACGACGCTTTTTTTTCCGATCCAGTGGTGCGTATGGGAATTCCCGGCATGGAATATTTTGCTCATCCATTTGCACTGCCGGCGCGAGCGGCGAAAGAGCTGCTTTTTCTCGGCGAGAAAATGTCGGCTGAGCGCGCCTACCAACTCGGCATGGTCAATCGCCTGGTGCCGCGCGCCGAGCTCGAAAAAGAGACGCTGGCGCTGGCCTCCCGCATCGCCGAGATGCCGCGTTTCGGTTTGGCGCTGAGCAAGATGGCGATAAACCAAGCCGAAGAGCGCCAGGGATTGCTCGACACCATCAACGCTACCTACGGGCTTCATCAGCTCGCCCACGCCCACAACACGCTGACGGCACCGGACCATCTCGCTGGCCAAAATCCGAAATCGATCGCCGACAAGCTCAAGTAATGGATCTCGAATACAGCGAGAGCGAAATTGCATTTCGAAAAGAGGCGCGCGCCTGGCTTGAGTCGAGTGTTCCCAAAGTAGCGCTGCCCTCTGGCGACACGCGCGAGGGTTTCGCGCTGCACCGGGAGTGGGAGCGAAAGCTATTTGCGGCGCGCTGGGCGGTGGTCTCTTGGCCGCAGGAATACGGCGGTCGCGAAGCAAGTCTTACCGAGTGGCTGATTTTTGAAGAAGAGTACTACCGTGCTCAAGCGCCACAGCGAATCGGCCAGAACGGAATTTTCCTGGTCGCGCCGACGGTTTTTGAATTTGGCACCGACGAGCAAAAGCGGCGCATCCTGCCGGCGATGGCGTCGGCAGAAGAGGTCTGGGCCCAGGGCTGGTCGGAGCCCAATGCCGGCAGCGACCTGGCCAGTCTGCGCTCACTGGCGGTACGCGACGAAGCGCGCGGCGGCTGGCTCCTTTCGGGGCAAAAAACCTGGTGCACGCGCGGCGCATTTTGTGATCGGCTGTTCACTCTGTTTCGTACCGACCCCAAGAGCGAGCGCCACCGCGGTCTCACCCATTTTCTGGTGTCGCTGCGCGCGCCCGGCGTCACTGTTCGCCCGGTCGGTCGACTCGACGGCGACGAAGGTTTCGCCGAGGTTTTTTTCGACAACGTCTTTGTTGCCGACGAAGACGTACTTGGCGCCGTCAACAACGGCTGGAACATCGCAATGGCAACCGCCGGCTCGGAGCGCGGCCTGACGCTGCGCAGCCCCGGCCGTTTCTTGGCGACGGCACAGCGACTGATCGACTTATACCGCACCCACCGAAAACGAGACGACGAGGTGGTGCAGGCGTGGATGGATGCCGAGGCCTACCAGCTCTACACCTTGCAGACAGTGACGCGCATGCAAGACAGCATCGAAATCGGCGCCGAAGCGAGTGTTAACAAGATCTTTTGGTCTGAGATGGACGTGCGCATGCACGAGACCGCGTTGCGATTACTCGGCGCATCTGCGGAGACCGACACCGCCTGGATGAAAAGTTTTCAGTTTGCCCTCGCCGGACCGATCTATGCCGGCACCAACGAAATTCAACGGAACGTCGTCGCCGAGCGGCTGCTCGGACTGCCACGAAAATAAATGCGCTTTTCTTTCACCGCAGAACAGCAGCTGTTTCAAAGATCGGTTCGCGACCTGTTGGCAGTGGAGTGCACGTCCAAACAGGTGCGCGCGATGTCGACCGATCCGATCGGTCGCTCGCCGGAGCGCTGGCAGAAACTGGCCGACCTTGGCGTCGCGGCTCTTACCGTTCCCGAAATTTTCGGTGGACTCGGACTCGGACCGCTCGATTGGGTGCTGGTTTGCGAAGAGGCGGGTTATGCCGCCCTGCCCGAGCCGCTGCTTGAAACGGTCGCGGTTGCTACGCCGCTGTTGGTTGCGCTTGGGTCGACGGACTTACAAGAGTTGTGGCTACCAAAAGTGGCACGGGGAGAAGCGCTGCTCACGGTCGGCTTCGACCATGCGCTGCATCCGCAGTCGAAGGACACTCAGGACCAGCCGGGGCTTGTGGCCGACGCCCATTTCGCCGATCTGTTACTGCTCACGCACAAGCGCGAACTGCACGCGGTCGCACCCGCAGACGCAAAGTGCACTCTGCAGCCCTCGGCCGACGGCACCCGGCGCCTGTTTCATGTCGACTGGACGCCGACCGACGCAACAAGGATCGCAGGTGGCGAAAAAGCAGTGACTGAAATTGCCAAAGCGGTCAACCGTGGAGCGCTGGCCACCGCCGCCGCGCTGGTCGGCCTCGCTCGCCGCATGATCGAGATGGCGGTCGAGTACGCCAAAGTTCGTCAGCAATTTGGTCAACCGATCGGCGCCTTTCAGGCGGTAAAGCATCATCTCGCCGACGCCCATCTAGCGGTCGAATTCGCGCGCCCCGTGGTGTACCACGCTGCGTACGCACTGCAGCGTGGGGACAGCTCATTACACAATACACATGCCGCATTACACATTGCGCATGCCAAAGCTCGGGCGTCGGACGCAGCACTGCTGGCGGCAAAAAAAACGCTACAGTGCCACGGTGCGATCGGCTACTCTTACGAGTATGATTTACATCTGTGGATGAAGCGCGCTTGGGCGCTGAGCGCGGCCTATGGCGACCCAGCCAGCCACCGCACGCAAATTGCGCAAACTATTTTGTGAGGAGAAAAAATGGCCAAAGCATTCATCGTCGACGCGGTTCGCACCCCAGTAGGAAATCGATTCTGAGAGGAGCGCCAGTTTAAAACCGGCGTTTACTTCATGACAAAACTCGCGTCGATACCAAGAAAAAGCGGCCGTTTTCATCACGGAAATTTGCGACCTGCGTTGATCCAAGCAGCGTTGCAAGTATTACAGCGGCGGGGGCCTGAGGCGATTACGCTGCGTAAGATTGCCCACCTCACTGGAGTCACCCACACCGCTCCTTATCGCCATTTTGCCGATAAAGACGCCCTCCTTGCAGCTTTGGCCGCGGAAGGGTTTCGCTCCCTCGGCGACCGCATGCAGCAGGTCAAAACTGCAGATCCGCTCGATCGCCTGCTTGAAGTCGGCGTCGAGTACATCCATTTTGCGATAGAAAATCCAGCGCAATTTCGCCTGATGTATGGACCGGAATTAGCGGCGCGCGAACTCCATCCCGACCTCAAGGCGGCAGCCGCCACTGATTTTCACTTGCTCATCAAGATCGTCGAAGCGTGTCAGCAAAACCACTTGGTTCGCGACGGCGATCGCGTCAAGCTGGCGCTGACTGCCTGGTCGATGGTGCACGGCCTGGCATTGCTTATTCTCGACGGGCAACTTGAGGACGCTGGCATCGGCAAAAACAGCGCGAAGCAGGTGATCGAGTTTGCGACTGCTTCCTTGCGCGACGGGCTTTCGCGCGCCGTCAGGTAGCAATTTTCGCATGATTGAAGCGTGATCGCGGTCGGCGTCGATTTTGTTGACGCTGGCCCAAGTCACCACTCACAGCCGTTCGATGATGGTCACGTTGGCTTGGCCGCCACCTTCGCACATGGTTTGTAAACCATAGCGGCCGCCTGTGCGCTCGAGTTCGCAGAGCAGCGTCGACATCAGCCGCGCTCCGGTGGCGCCAAGCGGATGGCCTAAAGAGATGGCGCCGCCATTCACGTTGACGCGCCCAGGATCAATCCCGAGCTCTTTTTGCCACGCCAGCGGGACTGATGCGAAGGCTTCGTTGATTTCGAAAACGTCGATGTCGGACAGTTGCATGCCGGTGCGCTTCATCGCGTACTGGGTAGCCGGAATCGGCGCCGTTAGCATCCAGATCGGATCGGCGCCGCGTACGCTCAGATGGTGAATGCGCGCGCGCGGCTTGAGTCGGTGGTTTTTGAGCCCGCGCTCAGAAACGACTAGCAGGGCAGCGGAGGCATCGGAAATCTGGCTCGACACTGCGGCGGTGATGCGACCGTCGGAGCTGAGCGGCTGCAGTGTCGCCATTTTTTCGAGCGAAGTATCGCGGCGCGGCCCTTCGTCATTCGCGCAGTCGGCGATCGGAATGATCTCGCGCGCAAAGCGTTTCTCGTCGATGGCGCGTACCGCGCGCCGGTGGCTCTGCAGGGCGAATTTTTCCATGTCTTGGCGCGAGCACTGCCACTTTTCGGCAATCATCTCGGCGGAGCGAAATTGCGACACCGGCCCATTGCCGTAGCGCTTTTCCCACCCCGGCGAACCGGCAAACGGAGTCGGAAATCCGAGCGATTTGGCCGCGGCGGGCGCTGAACCGAGCGGGATCAGACTCATGTTCTGCACGCCGCCGGCGATCACCACGTCGCTCACTCCGCTCATCACCGCTTGCGCGGCGAAATGTAAGGCCTGTTGCGACGAGCCGCACTGTCGGTCGACGGTGACACCGGGTACCTCCTCGGGAAGCCCGGCCACCAGCCACGCGGTGCGCGCGATGTCGCCGGCATTGGGCCCGATCGCATCGACGCAGCCGAAGATGACGTCTTCAACCGCCAGCGGATCGATCTGATTGCGCTCGACCAGCGCTCGCAAAACATGAGCCCCGAGATCGGCCGGATGGATCTTGCTTAGCGAGCCGTTTCGCTTTCCTACCGGAGTGCGAATTGCGTCGACGATGAATGCTTCGGCCATTGTTTTCTCCTCACAAAATAGTTTGCACAATTCGCGCGCGGTGGCTGGCTGCGTCGCCAACTCGTATTTGTAAGAGTAGCCGATCGCGCCGTGACACTGCAGCGCTTTTTTTTGCCGGGCAGTGCCCCCTCCTGAAGCGCAGGCTTTGGCGTGCGAGATGTGGACTCATACCAAGGGTGAATAACGACCCCGCAGTTCGATCTTGTTCACCTTTCCACTGGCGGTCAGGGGCAGCGCGTCGACAAATCTCACCTCGCGAGGAACTTTGTAGTTGGCGATGCGTTCGCGCGCCCAGGCGATGAGCTCCGCTGCGGTAACGGCGCTGCGCAAAACAACAAAAGCGGCACCCACTTCGCCGAGACGTTCGTCTGCAACGCCTACCACCGCCACCTGCGCGACCGCGGGATGGAGCAGCAACGCCTGTTCTACTTCGGCCGGATAAACGTTAAAGCCACCGACGATAAACATGTCTTTCAAACGATCGGTGATGCGTAGATTGCCGTGTGCATCAAGCACGCCGATATCGCCGGTGTGCAGCCAGCCATCGCCGTCGATCGCCTGCGCGGTGGCTTCGGGATCGTCAAAATATTCCTTCATTACGTTGTAGCCGCGCACGCACACTTCTCCCGGCGTGCCCTCTGATGAGGCGATGCGCACTTCGACGCCAGGAATTGCGCGGCCTGAAGTTCCGGCAATGATTTCGGAAGGGTCGCCGGCGCGACACATCGTGACCACTCCGGTGCATTCGGTCAGCCCATACGCGGTGAGCACGGTGTCAAAGCCGAGCTCTTCGTGCATGCGCCGCACCAAATCGACGGGAATGTTCGCCGCGCCGGTGACTGCCAAACGCAGACTCGAAAGATCGCGCTGCGATCGATCTGCGCCGAGCAGCGACTGATACAGCGTCGGCGCGCCCGGAAGCACAGTGATCTTTTCGCGCTCGATTCGATCGAGCACCGCGCTTGCGTCAAACACCGCATGAGGTCGCGCGGTGGCGCCGCGCAGGAGACACGCCAGCCAGCCGGCTTTGTAGCCAAAAGTGTGAAAGAAAGGATTTACGATCAGATACTGGTCGCCGCGTTGCAATTGAGCGATTTCGCTCCAGGTCTGAATCACACGCACCGTCTGGCCGTGCGTCGTCAGTACGCCCTTGGGACGACCGGTGGTGCCTGAGGTGTACATCAGATCGCTTGGATCGCTCGGCTTCACCGAAAGCAAGCGATCGTCGACGAGATGTGCATCGACGCTGGCGCCGCGCTCGAGAAATGCGTTCCAATCGAGCGTTCGCGACGAACCGGCCCCTCGCGCCACGATGATGGTTTCAAGCAGCGGTAAATCGGCGCCCGCAATCGCCGCTTCATAGTCGACGCCGAGAAAGTCGCTCACTGTCACCAGCGCCCGCGCCCGACTGCGACGTAGTACATCGGCCGCTTCACTCCCCTTCCAGCGAGTGTTCACCGGCACCAGGATCGCCCCGGCAGATTGCGCTCCGAGCGCCGCCACCATCCACTCCCAACTATTCGGTGCCCAAATCGCTACTCGGTCGCCAGGCGCGATGCCGCAACCAATCAGCGCACGGGCGCAGCGTCGCGCCTCCTCGGCCAACGCGGAAAAGCTGAGCACCACGTTGGCATCGACGTCGACCACCGCCGCAGCGTCGCCATAATTTTCGGCCGCCTCGCGCAGCACCTCTGGAATGGTCAGAGGCCAGTCCACGTTGCGATCCGCTCGCGATGAAATGTTGGCGTGCCGAACAGCGCCTCGTTTGAGCGGGCCCGCTTTAAGAACAGATGGGCATCGTGCTCCCAAGTAAATCCGATACCGCCATGAATCTGGACGCACTCAGCCGCACAGTGAAAAAACGTTTCCGACGCGTAGGCCTTGGCAACCGCCGCCGCCATCGGCAGCTCCTCCTCGCTGGCGCAAGCGGCGGCGTAGACAGCAGAGCGCGCGGCTTCGACTTTCATCAGCATGTCGGCGCATTTGTGTTTCACCGCCTGGAAGGATCCGATGGCGCGACCGAATTGGGTGCGTGTCTTGGCGTACTCGACCGCCATTTCCAGGCAACGCTCCGCCCCGCCGAGCGACTCGGCCGCCAGCGTCACCCGCGCCATATTCAACGTTTGTTCAAGTGCCTCCTCGGAGTAGCTTGCACCAGCCGACACCGCAACTTTGTCAAAAGTGATCTCCGATTGACGGCGAGTTGGATCAAGCGTCGTCAGTCTGACGCGGGTCAGGCCTTGAGCGGTTGCAGCGACCGGGAAAAGGTGGTGTCGGTCTTCGAATCTCGCCACCACCAGGAGCAAGTCTGCGGCTTGTCCATCGATCACAAAAGGACACTTTCCATCCAAAACAACCGCATTCTTTTCTCGCCTGGCGGTTACACCGTCGAGAGCGAAAGCGACGATCGCTTCTCCTCGTGCAATCTGCGCCAACCACGCTGACCTCGCTTCGATGCTGCTACTCAGCAAAGCGGTGACACCGAGACACACCGTAGAGAAAAACGGCGCGCACACGAGCGAGCGGCCCATTTCTTCGACCAGCCCCACCAATTCCACTCGACCCGCTTCGGCTCCGCCGAATTCTTCGGGAATGGCGAGCGACAGCCAGCCCATCTCAGCCATCTTCTTCCACAGCGCGCGATCGAACCCAGCTTCGCTCTCCATCGCTCGCCGCACATCGCGCAACGACGAATGCTTTTCCAAAAACCGCCGCGCCTCTTTGCGCAGCTGCTCCTGCTCGCTAGTGAAGGCGAAGTTCATTCTAATAGCCCGACAATCTGGCGAACCGATCGCGATGAAACGAAGCGCTTCCTAACATCGTCGCTGCCACCTTCGCCCGCTTCAAAAAAAGCCCGATGTCGAGCTCATCGGTCACGCCAATGCCGCCGTGCATCTGCACCGCTTCGTTCACCATCTGAACAAAAACATCCGAGGCGCGCGCTTTGGCCGCGCTCACCAGCAGCGCGGCGTTTTCTCGCTTGTCGTCGAGCGCCCGCAACGCGTCGAGCACGATCGATCGACACAGTTCGATCTCGCAAAACAGTTGCGCCGCGCGGTGTTTGAGCGCCTGAAACGAGCCGATCGGAACACCAAACTGCTTGCGATCTTTTAAATACGTGACCGTACGAATGAACACTTCATCGATCGAACCCAGCATCTCTGCCGACAGCAGCGCCCGCGAGCAATCAAGTACAGTCTCGAGAATTCTTGGGCCACCTCCGGGTTCGCCGAGCATCGCCGCAGCAGAGACTGAAACCGCCTCAAATTGCAGATGCGCTACCGGGCGACTGTCGACCAGCGCGACCCGTCTGCGTGCAAATCCCGCTGTGTTCGGTTCGACGCAAAACAGGGTTGGCCCTACCTCTTCGACGTCCGCGATAACGATTACAAGATCCGCAGCATGTCCATCGAAAACAAATTCCATTGCGCCCGACAGGACAAACTTGCCGTCGCGTCTGTTTGCCTTGACTGACCCTGAAAAAGCGAGTGCGACAATTTTCTCACCGGCGGCGATCGCGGGCACAACTTCCCGCCGCTGCGATTCAGTCCCAGCGAGCAGCGCGTTGGCACCGAGCGCAACTGTCGACAGCCACGGCACTGGAGCGAGCGTGTGGCCACATTCCTCTACCAAGAGGCCACATTCTGCGTAGCCGAGTCCTTGGCCGCCCCACTCTGACGGAATCGCTACACCGACGAGGCCAAGCGCGGCCATTTTTTTCCAAATTGGACGCGAAAACCCGACGGGATCGTTCGAATCTCGCAAAGCGCGCAAATGTGCAATCGGTAACTCAGCCTGTACAAACTTGCGCGCGGTGGCTCTTAACGCCTGCTGCTCCTCGCTTAGCAAAAAGCCCATCAGTCCGGCAACCCTAAAACGCGTTTGGCGATGATGTTGAGTTGAATTTCCGAGGTGCCGCCCTCGATGGAGCTGGCGCGCGAGCGCAGCCAGTTGCGCGTCAAACTGAGCTCACGCTGGGAAAATTCGGCGTCCTCCCAGCCGAGTCCACGAAAGCCCGCGATCTCGACCATCAGCTCGCGGCGCCGTTTGCCAAGCTCAGTGCCGTAGTACTTGAACATCGAACTCTCCGGCCCCGATCCCCATCCCGCTGCTACCGTCTCAGCCGATCGCTTCATCGTCAGGCGGTTGCAAAGCAGATCCATGTTGATCTGCGTAATCCGATCGCGCAGCACGGCATCGAGAATGCGCCCGTCGCTAACACCAACATATTGTCGCGCCAGATCGTCGAGTTGTCCCTCCTCGTCGGCATTCTGATCGCGGGCGCGCGACATCAACGCACGCTCATGCTCGAGCAGCGACTTGGCAATCGTCCAGCCATCGCCCGACTTGCCGACGAGATTTTGAGCCGGCACCCGTACGTCGCTGAAAAACGTCTCGCAAAAAGGCGAGCGACCACTAATGAGCTTGATCGGACGCGTGGTCACTCCGGGTGTCGCCATGTCGATCAGCAAGAAGCTGATGCCGGCGTGTTTGGCTGCATGCGGATCGGTGCGCACCAGACAGAACATCCAGTCGGCTTTGTCGGCGTACGAGGTCCACACTTTCTGTCCGTTGACGACGTATTCGCTACCGTCGAGGACAGCGCGGGTTTGCAAACTGGCCAGATCGCTGCCCGCCCCGGGCTCGCTGTAACCTTGGCACCAGCGAATCTCACCGCGCGCGATCGGCGGCAAATGCGCCCGCTTCTGCTCGTCGCTGCCGAACTTGAGCAGCACCGGCCCCAGCATCCACAATCCGAGACTGCGCACTGGCTCGCGACAGCCAAGCCGCTTCATTTCTTCGTCGAGGATCGATGCGTGCTCCGCGGAAAAACCGGCGCCACCAAACTCGCGCGGCCAAGCTGGCGCCACCAAACCTCGCGCCACCATTCTTTGTAGCCACAAACGCGCATCGTCGCACCAAAACGTCGCCTGCTTGCCGCCCCACACCCACTCCTCTTCACCGCGATAGGGCGATCGCATCGTCGCCGGACAGTATTGCTCGAGCCAGCCAGCAATCTCGCGGCGAAATGTTTCCTGGTCAGCCATTTTTTTTCGCAGCCATTTCAATCGCCACCTGTTCGATCAAATCTTCTTGTCCACCAACGGTCTTGCGACGCCCCATCTCGACCAAGATGTCGCGTGAAGACACGCCGTAACGAACACTGGCGCGCTTGGCAAAAAGCAAAAATGAAGAGTAGACACCGGCGTAACCGAGAATCAGCGAGTCGCGATCGATGCGAACCGGAGCATCCATCATCGGCAACACCAAATCTTCGGCAACGTCCATCAACTTGTACAGATCGACGCCATGCTCGACGCCCATGCGATCGAGCACCGCGACAAACACCTCGAGCGGCGTGTTGCCCGCACCGGCACCGAGTCCTGCCGCCGATCCGTCGATGCGCGACGCGCCTGCCTCCACCGCCGCGAGTGAATTGGCGATCCCCAGCGCCAGGTTGTGGTGGCCATGAAATCCGACTTCGGTTTTCGCTCGCAACTCCTGGCGAAAAAGCGCAACTCGCGCGGTGACATCGTCGGGCAGCATGGTGCCGGCAGAGTCAGTGATGTAGATGCAGTTAGCGCCATCCGACTCCATGCGTTTTGCCTGCGTGAGCAGCTGCTCCGGGGTACTCATGTGCGCCATCATCAAAAAGCCAACCGTATCGAGCCCCAGTTTGCATGCGGTGCCGATGTGTTGCGCCGCAACGTCGGCCTCGGTGCAGTGCGTGGCAATTCGCAGCGTCCGCACGCCAGCATCGGCGGCCATTTTCAAACCGTCGACGGTGCCAATGCCCGGCAGAAGCAGCGCCGAGATCTTCGCTTGTTTCATTTTCGGCACCACCGCGCGCAAATACTGCTCGTCAGAGTGCAGCCCGAAACCGTAGTTAATTGAGGCACCGCCGAGGCCGTCGCCATGGGTCACTTCGATGAGCGGTACCCCGGCTTGGTCGAGCGCCGACGCGACGCCAACCATTTGCTCGAGCGAAATCTGATGGCGCTTAGGATGCATGCCGTCGCGCAAACACATGTCGTGCAGAACAACTTTTTTGCCGCGAAGATTCACACCATCTCCTCTGCAAAAAGTTCGCCGGTGCGCAGTGCTGCGGCGGTCATGATGTCGAGGTTGCCGGCATAAGTGGGCAAGTAGTCTCCGAGACCAGCGACTTCGATGAACACCGTAACGCGCTTGCCGTCGAACACCGGATCGCTTTTCATTTGATAACCCGGCACGTAGCGCTGCACTTCTGCCAGCATCTCCGCGATCGAGCGCGCGATCTCTTGCTGGCGCGGCTCTGCTTCGGTCAGACAGTGAATGGTGTCACGCATGATCAGCGGCGGCTCGGCCGGATTGATGACGATGATCGCCTTGCCGCGTTTGGCGCCGCCGATCTTTTCGACCGCACGCGCGGTGGTGCGGGTAAATTCGTCGATATTCTGCCGTGTCCCCGGACCGATAGACCGCGAGGCCACGGTGGCAACGATCTCGGCGTAGCCCACTGCCTGCACGCGACTGACCGCAGCCACCATCGGGATGGTCGCCTGTCCGCCGCAGCTCACCATATTTACATTGGTCAGTTTCTTGCCGACATGCTCGCGCAGATTCACCGGCGGAATGCAGTAGGGCCCAAGCGCCGCCGGTGTCAGATCGATCATCGTCACGCCAAGCGGCTCGAGCTTCTTGGCATTCTCTTGATGCGCGTGGGCGCTGGTCGCATCAAACGCGATGCGGATTTTGTCTTTCGCCAGGTGCGGCAACAACCCCGCAATGCCCTCGGATGTGGTCTTTACGCCGCGATCGCGTGCCCGCTGAAGTCCTTCCGAAGCAGCGTCGATGCCAACCATCCAGACCGGCTCAATCAACGATGAGCGCAGCGCCTTGTAAAGCAGATCAGTGCCAATGTTTCCCGACCCGATGATCGCCGCTCGAACCTTCATGTGAATTGGACCGACACGGTTCCGATGGTTCCGATCGTCGCTCGCATCCTGTCGCCCGCAACCACCGGCTCGAGCGGCACCAACGAACCGGAGAGAATAACTTCGCCGGGCTCAAGTGAAACGCCGTATTCGCCTAGTGTGTTGGCGAGCCAAGCAACACAGTTAAGCGGTGATCCCAGCGCCGCTGCACCCGCACCGGTCGAAATGATCTCCTCGTTTTTTTCGACCATCATGCCGCAGGTGACAAAGTCGACTCGCTCCGGCAACACGGGCGAGGTACCGACGACAAACAGGCCCGAGGAGGCATTGTCAGCCACGGTGTCTTGAATGCGAATCCGCCAATTCTCGATCCGCGAGTCGACAATTTCGAAACAGGGCAGCACGTGATCGGTCGCCGCCAATGCATCGGCGGCGCTGACGCCGGGGCCACGTAACCTGCGCTTGAGAACAAAGGCAATTTCTCCCTCGGCGCGCGGCTGAATCAGCCGAGTGCTGATGTCCATGTCGCTGCCGTCGCGGTATTTCATTCGGTCGGTGAGATAGCCGAAATCGGGCTGGTGCACGTCGAGCGCGCGCTGAACTGGCTTGGAAGTAACACCGATTTTTTTTCCGATGACCCGTTCGCCGCTTTGCTTTCTTGCTTCCAGAAAGTGCAGCGAAATTCGGTAGGCATCACCAATCGTAATCTCCGGATGGCGCGCGGTAAGCGGCGCCACCGTCCGCCGCTCCTGCAAGGCGGAGAACAGTTCGCCACCGAGCTTCTCGATAAGCGCAGCGTCCACTTACCTCATTTCCAGAAAATCGAGCGTCGTGCGGTTGAAAAGCGCGGCATGCTCCACCATCACCCAATGGCCACATTGATTGAGCACCATCACCCGAGCGCCAGCACAAGACTCTGCAATTCTCATCGCACCGGAGACCGGGCAAAAGCGATCGTCAACGCCCCACCAAGCGAACACGGGACACCGCAATTTTGACAACTCGGGTGCAAGATGCGGCACCGCCAGCGTGGTGAACACGCGCGGTGGCTGTGTCTCTGCGATCTGAAAACGCTCCTCAATAATGTCGTCGGTGAGCAGCGCGGGGTCGTGCAACTGCAGGGCAAAAACGCGGCGCAAACTTTCGCGCGTCAGACTCGCCGGCGAGGTCGGGGTGCCGAGCGTCGCCCGCAACATGGCGCGAATTCCCTCCATCTCCATGTAGGTCTCGCGCTCTTCGAGTCCTCCCGGCGCCATCAGCACCAGATGACTTGTGCGCTCGGGGAATTGGAGCGCAAACTGTATCGCCATCGCGCCGCCGTGCGAATTGCCCACCAGCGCCACTTTTTCGGCGCCAACGGCATCGAGAAAACGAGTCAAAGCGCCCACCACAAAATCCATTCCATAGTTCACATCCGGCTTCGACGAGTAGCCGAAGCCAAGCGTGTCCGGAACCAGCGCCCGAAAACCGCGCTCGGCAAAGAACGGATAGTTGCGACGAAAATTCGACCACCCGCTGGCGCCGGGGCCGCTGCCGTGCAAAAAAACCAGTGGCGCTCCGGCCCCCTCCTCTTGGAAGTGCACGCGCAAGCCATCCCCGACATCGACAAATTTTCCCTCGGGAACAATTTTGTCGCTCATGATCTTTTGCTCTCTTTTGCTTCCAAAAACTGCGGCGGATGGTGCCCCCACTCGCTGATGTGATCATAGGTGGTCGGCTGCCAGGTCGCATCGTCCACCTGCCGGCCGCCCCAGCC
>JAHFDU010000070.1 GCA_023248835.1 Myxococcales bacterium
CGGCCGAGCGCACCGCGCTCAATTTCTTGCAGCGGCTCTCGGGCATCGCCACTTTTACGCGTCAGTTTGTCGGCGCGGTGCAGGGCTCGAAGGCGCGCATCTGTGATACCCGCAAGACGGCGCCCGGTTATCGCCTACTCGACAAACAAGCTGTCCGCGCAGGCGGGGGACACAACCATCGCTCCGATTTGGCGTCGGGAATCCTCATCAAAGACAATCACATCGCTGCCTGCGGCAGCGTCGGCGAAGCGATCAAACGCGCACGGGCGGTGGCACCGCACGGTCTGCGGGTGGAAGTCGAAGTGACGGCGGCGGCTCAGATCGAGGAGGCGCTTTGCGCCGGAGCCGAAATTGTTCTTCTCGACAACATGTCCCCGAGCGCGGTCAAACAGGCGGTGGAGCTGATCGCGGGTCGCGCCACCGTCGAGGTTTCGGGCGGCGTGCGGCTCGACAATGTGCGGCTCTATGCAGAGGCGGGCGCTGATTTGATCTCCGTCGGTGCGCTCACTCATTCTGCCCGTGCGGTCGATCTCTCGTTGGAATTGTGATGGTTGCCTTGCACACCGAGTGGTTGGGCCAGGCTTGGCGACAGGTGTTCGAGTGTCGCTCGACCAACGACGAGGCACTCGTTTGGGCGCGAGCCGGCGCTCCCATCGGTGCGGTAGTGGTTGCGGAGCGCCAAACCGCGGGGCGTGGCCGGCAAGGACGAACTTGGGTTTCTCCAGCGGGGGACAACCTCTATTTTTCCACCGTATTGCGACCGCCATTGAAACCTTCGGACTGCGCACTGCTGCCCCTGGTCGTCGGTGTTGCGGTGGCCGAAACGCTGCAAGCGGTCGGTGCTGCGCCGGAACTCAAATGGCCCAACGACGTGCTGCTCGACGGAAAAAAAGTCGCAGGAATTCTGGCCGAAGCGCATTGGCAGGGCGAACGGGTTCGTCACA
Organism: Myxococcales bacterium; assembly: GCA_023248835.1. Classification (GTDB taxonomy): domain Bacteria; phylum Myxococcota_A; class Polyangia; order Palsa-1104; family Palsa-1104; genus JAHFDU01. The sequence goes on from JAHFDU010000070.1 coordinate 945, forward strand.
TCGTGGTTGGCATTGGCGTCAATCTGAACGCTATAGACATGCCTATAGAGATCGCATCGATCGCAACTTCTTTCCGTCGTTCGACCGGTCAGACGATCTCATCCGAGCGGTTTGCTGCACTTCTGTGTGAAAACCTCGAGCGCGAACACGATCAATGGGTCGCGCAGGGTGCGGCGCCAGTGCTCGACCAATGGCGCCGATTCGCGCGTTGGGGCCGCGCCGTAAGCGTACAACAAGAGGGCCAATTGATCTCTGGCGTAGCGCTCGACCTCGACGCCAGCGGGGCTCTGTTGGTGCGTGATGATGGCGGCCGGCAACACCGTTTGTGGTCAGGCGAAATCGGTTTCGTCGAGGAGGCGGTATGAAAAAGTATTCGGCGTTCGCGATCGTTTCGCTGGTCAGTTTGGTAGCTGATCAGTGGACCAAACACTTGGCCACTCAGTCGCTCAAGCCGCTGTTGCCCGGCGCCAAAGTAGTCTGGCAAGACTGGTTCGAACTGCGCTTCGCCGAAAACACCGGCATCGCGTTCAGCCTGTTTCAGGATCTGGCGTGGGGGCGAGTTTTGCTCTCGCTCGTCGGTGGCATCGCGGTGCTCTTCCTTTTCTTTTTTCTAAGGCGTCCAGAAAGTTCGCGAAAAATCGTTCAGGTTGGCCTAGGCTTGCTGGCTGGTGGGGCGCTGGGCAACTTGATCGATCGCATCGCGCACGGCCGCGTCGTCGACTTTATTTTTGTCCGCCACGGCAGTTTTGCTTGGCCACTATTCAACGTCGCTGACAGCACGGTGGTTATCGGAGTATTTCTGCTCTTGTTGTTCGGCAAGGAGAAAAAATGATCAGAGCGTTTCGATAGGTTATAACCGATTAGGCAAACGACAATGGACGGAGACTTCGGCCGACTCACTGAAACAACGAATCTGGCATCAGGTGGTTGCGTTCGAAGTCAAAAAAGCGGATTTCCTTTTCATCGCCATTGAGTTCGACGATGCGCAGCGACTCCATCATCCAAGTCTTGGCGTCAAAATGAAGTTCGACCCGTGAAAAGATCTTGGCGACGGCGCTGCCCGGTTGCGGTGTCAGTAACAACGTATGCGCATCTGGACCGAGCGCGAGCAGATAGTCGCGATGTTCGCGCGCCAGCGCATCGGCATCGAGCCACAGAAAGAGCTGCGAAAAAATCGCCTTCATTGCCGGATCGTGCTCGAGATCAAATTGCCGCGCCGGCTCGCCGGGCATGCTCAAGCGCGCCAGACCACGATTCACAGTCAGCTGGGACGAATCTGGTTTGTCATACTGCCAACGCAGCTTTTGCGGCCGCTGAAACCAGAATTTCCCCTCGGAGACGAGCTCTTCGCGAAACAACTTGACTCGACTGCTCTGACGAAACTGCGCACTGACGGACTGCGTCGTCTTGGCTTGGGCGGCGACTTTATCGAGCAGGGCCTGCACCTTGCCATCGAGTGTCACTGTCGCGAGAAACGCCGAGATCAAGAGCGGAACAGAGATCAGGCTACGGCTCCGACGGTGCTGTTCTTCTGCTCAGCGACCACATAAGCTGCCAGCGCGCTCACCGACGAGAGCACACGCTTGCCGACCGCCTCGTCAGGAATCGAGACGCCATAGGTGCGTTCGATCGCCACCGCCAACTCGAGCGCATCGATGGAGTCGAGACCCAAGCCCTCTTGAAAAAGCGGCGTGTCGTCACCGATCTCTTCAGCGGGTGTTTCCAACTTCAAACTCTTCACGATCAACTGCTTGATGTCCCGTTTCAATTGTTCCATCACCATCCCTCACATCGCGATTCCGCCGTCTACTCCGAGGACCTGTCCAGTAACATAGTTTGCCCCCGATCGGCAAAGCCAACTGGCGGCCGCGGCAATCTCCTCGGGCCGTCCCATTCTGCCGAGCGGAATGGAAGCGAGTAGCTCCTGCTTGGTCTCTGCGGGAATCGCCTCGGTGAGTCCGGTGTTGACCAGACCGGCCGAAATGCAATTCACCGTAATCGAAAAACGCCCGACTTCTTGTGCGAGAGAACGAGCCATCCCGGTAAGACCGGCTTTAGCGGCGGCGTAGTTGGTCTGTCCCGGGCGACCGCGCAACGCCGACGGTGAAATCACGAAGATGATCCGCCCCTGCCGCTCGCCGATCATGTGGCGAATTACCCGGCGCGCGACCAGAAAAGCAGCTTTGAGATGGACCGCGATCACGTCGTCGAAGTCGCTCTCCGGCATCATCATCAGCAATTTGTCACGAGTGAAACCAGCGGCATGGACCAGCACCGTGAAACCTGATTGCGACTCGAACAGGGCGTCCACCTCGCTACCAGAGGTTACGTCACAACGGACGGGCTCGATGCCAGATGCTCGCGCTTCGGCCGCCGCCGCTTCGTCGCGGTGATAGAGCGACACCACCTTGTAACCGTCGGCGAGCAATCGTTTGGCGATGCTGAGACCGATACCCTTGGTACCGCCGGTGACCAGTGCTCTGCCGGCGCGCAGTGGCAAAATCGGTAGCTGTTGAGGTGACGACATGAAAGCGAGTATCATAGTCGGCACTAAACCAGAAGCAACGACTACCAGCGAAACTGTTGCGCTAGATCACCAAGGAGTGTTCATGCACCATGGACTGGTCCCTTATCTGGTTCCGCTCGATTCGGTCAAAGCTTTTTGGGGCTGCCACCAGCCGGCGATGGTGGCCCGGATTGCGGAACGCTTCCGCCAGGAGATGCAGGACAACGAAGTCGTCCATCGTCAAGAGATCGCTGCCGGCGCGCCTACCCTGGCTGCTGCGCTCGAGGAACTCTCCAGCGGGCAAGCAAGCGCTGTCGGTCACGGCTTTCAATACGCCTCTGCGCTCGAACTTCTCTGCGCCCATTACGGTGAACTGCTACCCAACGATCCGGTTTATCCCATCGAGCGCACCTGGCTCAAGCGAGAACTCGACCCGATTTTTCAACGCTGGAATATCGCGCACCTGATCTCGGCTGAGCGCATGATAGGCGGCGCTTGGCCGCTGCCGATTCCCAGTCCGCAGGATCTACCGGCAGGCGGAACGATCGAATTGAGCACCATCCTCGAGATCGTGGCGGTGATGCGCAACACTCCGCCGCCCGAGCTGCGCGGCAATGCGATTCCAGTGATAGGCCAGATGAGACAATGGCTCGAGACTGCCAGTGCTCGGCAGCTGTCGATTGTTTTTTTCTACTATTAACAACTGAACATCCGTACTGTTACCGTCCCCCTGCGGTTAATGATAAAGTAAAAGTAGGAGTGAAGTTTTACCGGACTCCCGAGGGGAAACGTGATGTACGGTAAGTCTTTTCTTGTCCCGCTGCTGCTTGCCCTGTCAGGGTGTTTCTCGATCTCGACCACTAATCTAATGTGCTCTGCCGAAGGCGATTGCCCGCCGGGGCAGAGCTGCGGCGCGGACAACAAGTGCCACCCAAGTAGCGGCGGTGACATGACCGTGGCTGCCGACGCGCCAATGACGGTCGGCGATCTGATGCCCGATCTGACTCCGGTGGCGGACCTTACCGTGGTCCCAGACCTGACCGACCCTTGTACCAATCACATCAAAGATGGACGAGAGACCGACGTTGACTGCGGCGGCGGCAGCTGCGGCGACTGCCCGAGTGGCAAGGGCTGCGCGATTGCTGCAGATTGTCAAAGCCGCCTTTGCAACATGACTACACACATCTGCGCCGCCGATCATTGCGGCGACGGCGTCAAGAACGCGGGCGAAAGCGACATCGACTGTGGTGGCACCTGCGTTGCCCCCTCCCCCGACGCTGGCATCGCTAACCAAGGCAAGTGTGGGGCGGCCATGGGCTGCATCATCGACACCGATTGCCAAAGCGGCTATTGCAACAGCAACTCCAGTGTGTGCGCAGCCAATGCTTGCAGCGACGGTCGAAAAGATGGCGATGAAGCCGACAGCGACTGCGGCGGCAGCTGTTCCGTCAAATGTACGGTTGGCAAGCACTGCTTGGTCAACGGCGATTGCGCAAGTTCATTATGCGCGGCGGGTTTTTGCACCAGCCCCGGCTGCTCCAACACTGTCAAGGACGGCGCCGAGACCGACGTCGACTGCGGCGGCGGCACTTGCGCGACGTGCAGCAACGGCAAGATCTGCACGGCGCAAAACGATTGCTCGAGCCGCCACTGTGCCAGCGGCCTCTGTGTCGCTTGTCTCACCTACAACGACTGCCCAATGCACGGCAATTGTGTCAGCAACTCTTGTAATGCCGCGGCTTGCAACGACGGCATCACCAACGGCAACGAATCAGACACCGACTGCGGCGGCGGCTGTCCAAAATGCGGCAACGGCAAAGGCTGCGGCGCGGCGGGTGATTGCACAAGTGGGGTCTGCACCGGCGGTACCTGCCAAATGCCAACTTGCAACGACGGGGTGAAAAACCAGAACGAGAGCGACGTCGACTGCGGCGGCAGTTGCGGCAAATGCGACACCGGAAAGACCTGCAGCAGCGCTGCGGACTGCGTCAGCGGCAAATGCACCGCTGGCACCTGCCGCGCCCCAGTGTGTAATGACAGCGTCAAGAACGGCGACGAGACCGACGTCGACTGTGGCGGCGGAACATGCACGAGCTGCGGCAACGGAAAAGGCTGCGCCAACGGTGCCCGCGACTGCCAGAGTTCGGTCTGCACGGGCGGCAGCTGCGCCATACCGACCTGCAATGACGGCGTGAAAAACAGCGCCGAGACCGACACCGATTGCGGCGGCGGTAGCTGTGCAACTTGCGGCAACGGCAAGCACTGCTCTGCCGGCAACGACTGCATGAGCGCGATCTGTTCCAGCGGTACTTGCATCCTCGGCACTTGCAACGACAGCACCAAGAACGGCGCCGAGACCGACGTCGACTGTGGCGGCGGCGGTTGCAACGGCTGCGCCATCGGGCAGCACTGTAGCGGAGCAAGTGATTGCCTAAGCGGCGTGTGCACCGGCAGCAGCTGCGTCGCGCCGAGCTGCAACGACGGCGTCAAGAATGGCTTGGAGAGCGACGTCGATTGCGGAGGTATTTGTTCTGGTTGCGCCAACGGAAAACGTTGCGTGATGGGCAGCGATTGCCTGAGCAGCGCCTGCAATGAGGGCACCTGCTATAGCCACTGCTTAGACGGCACCAAGAACTTTGACGAGACTGACATCGACTGTGGCGGATCCTATTGCAGCAGCTGCTCGGTTAACCAAGCGTGCAGTGTAAACAATGATTGTGGCACCACGCGCTGCTTCTCCGGCTACTGCACGCCAGTGAGCGGCCCGCCCAACTGGGTCTCGGCGCAACCCATGTACACTGCCCGCGGATATCTCGGCGCCGCCCTGGCCTCGGATGGGTACATCTACGCCTACGGAGGTTATAGGGGCACCGTTACCGGCGCGGTTGAGTACTACCTTCAGGCGTACGACATTTGGTATGACGGAACGGCAATGCCTCCCAATAACGATTTTGGCTATGCCGCCGACCAGGTTGGTCGCATTTGGGCCTTAGGTGGGGACAACCTTACTCCTCCCTACAGCGACGCACGTTACTTTTCGCCTGGCGGTGCCTGGTCACCCGGAACCATGATGCCGTATGGCGTCAATTACACCGCAGCGGCCACCGCGTCCGACGGACGTATCTTTGTTATTGGTGGCTTAGACAACGGCGGCGCGATACAGAAACGAGTGCTTGCATTTTATCCTACCAACGGTCTGTGGGACGATTCCATCGCTCAGCTGAACCATGCGCGGATAAGGCACACGGCTGCCGCCGCCAGCGGTCGAATCTACGCCATCGGCGGCAACGACGGGGACGCATATAAATCGGTAGAAGTCTATGATACCTATGCTGAGTTTCCGGCCTGGACGGTGGTCGCGCCGCTCAACTCTTCCCGCCCCTACATTCCGGCTGCGGTCAGCGCGCCGGACGGCCGCATTTATGTGTTTGGCGGTGACGACAGCAACACCGCCGAGGCCTATACCCCAGCGCTCAATCGCTGGGTCAATGTTGCCACGATGAATGTAGGCCGAACCTTCACCGCTGGCACATCCTCTCCAGATGGCCGTATATATGCCATCGGAGGGTATGGCGGAAACAGCCCACTTTCGACCATCGAATATTACGGACCAGCAGTCACCTTGTCGCCCTCCTCGGGCACAGCAGGTTCCACGGCATCAGTCAGCGGCACTAATTTCGCCGCCTCTGCCCTCGTTCGTATTTACTTTGATTCCGGGGAAGTTGCTTCTGCCACGACCGATGGTAACGGTGTGCTCGCGCCCACACAATTCACCATCCCAATCGCATCACCAAATGGTGTGCACTACATCTTGGTGCGAGACGACAAAAGCCTCTATCCCACCCAACGAAGTTTTCGCGTCGGTTTGCAGTGAACATCGAGTAACCCATGCTACCGTGAGGCATGATTCGTTCCTCGCCGTGGGGGAAAATTCCGTTGAGTCTCAGCGTCGTTCTAAGTTGCTCGACCGCGGGTTTCACTCTGGCCGGCCGGCAGGTACCAATGTGGGCGCCGTTTGTTGTAGCGGTGCTGTTGTTGGCGTCGATCGCAGGGGGTGTTTTTCTTGATTCTGGATTGTTCGCCCGTCCCGTCATCGCCGCCGACCCGCGCGCTGCCGGAGCGCGCATTGCTCTCACGTTCGACGACGGCCCAAATCCGGTGTACACGGAACAGATTCTCGATCTACTCGACGCCGGGCAACATCGCGCTACGTTTTTTGTCGTTGGACAGCGCGCTGAAAGTTCGCCCGACCTGATCGCAGAAATTTCCAAGCGCGGCCACCTGGTTGCCAACCATTCCTTCTATCATTCGAACTTTACCCCGTTTCACTCGCCGGCGCGGCTGGCCGCAGAACTCGAGCGCACGCAGTCGGTCATCGAGAAAGCGACCGGCGTGCGACCGCGTTGGTTTCGTCCTCCCATCGGTCTGCTGTCGCCGCGTGTCGTCGAAGCAGCGCGACGCTGCAAGCTCGATTTGGTCGGCTGGACGGCGAGCGCCCGCGACGGTGGCCGCCGTCCGACAGTGGGACGATCGTTCGATCGGCTGCGCTGCCATCTCCATCCGGGTGCCATCTTGGTGCTGCACGACTCTGTCCTCGGCGGCAAGCAAGAACCGATAGCACCGGCGCTGCTAGAACGTCTCTTGCTCGAGCTCGACCGGCGTGGTCTACAGAGCGTTACCCTTGACGATCTATTTCCAGATCAGCACTGTAGCAGCACCGCTCGGATCGCTGGCGGCAACCGCGCTCGGTCGATCGCCTAAGCGAGCATTCCCCATCAATTCGAGTGCAGCGGCGGCTGACGGCCGCGTTGAAACTAGGCGCGTCGCCGGTGCGCCTTCGAGCGCCAGCGACAGCGCGCGGTCGGGTTGCCCGGCAACAAAAGCGTGTCGAACTGCAAAGCTAGGAGCGGCACCGTCCCGCGCACGATCGAGCAGCACTGCAAAAGCGCGCTCTTCGCTGTCGCGGAGCGACGTCTTCTCATCTATCGCTACCACCAGCGCGTGGTCGGCCCCACCGCGCCCGATCAAACGCTGCGCTTCATCAAGTGCATCGAGGCCAGTGCACAAACTTCCCGCCAGCGTCAGCACCGGGCCGCGAATGGCAAACTGAATGGCAATCTCTCCGGCAACCGCACTCGGCAGGGTGTACGTAAACCGCCGTGGCCGCACGGTCTCTCCGTCGAGCAGCTGGCGAAAGTGTTCGGCGTTGGTGGCGTGACAGCCAAACGCGGTTCCGACCACAATCGCGGTACGCTCGCGATTGCGCTCATCACATTCAAATTTGGCGTCGTAGAGTGCCGCCTCGACCGCTTGTAAGCCCAATTGACAGAACCGATCGCTGCGTCCGCGCGGCTGAAACGGCAGCGCAACACCCGATATGCCGGTGATGATCGCCCTCATTGAGCAATGACCAGAGCCGAGTTGATGCCGCCGAAACCGGCCGCAGTTGAGAGCACAACCTTGCCTCTGAGCACACGCGGCGCAGTGGTGACATCGAGCTCGAGCGCTGGATCTGGCTCTCCGATTCCGGAAGTCGGCGGCCATATTCCAGCATGGAGCGCGCGCACGCAAACAATGGCGTCGAGCACGCCGGCAGCGCCGAGTGTATGACCGACCGCACCTTTGATCGAATGCGTCGGCAACACTTTCGTTCGTTCGCCAAATACCTGCTGCAGCGCGCGCGCCTCCATCGCGTCATTGAAACGGGTCGCGGTGCCATGCGCGCTGACTGCTGTAATGTCGTCGGGGCTCATTTCAGCATCGCTCAGTGCCGCCGCGATCGCTCTTGCAAGACCGCGCCCACTCGGGTCCGGGCCGGTCATGTGCACTCCGTCGAGTGCGCTGCCGCTGCCGCAGACAAAAGCAAGCGCCCTCGATGAAGCGCCAGAATCGCTGGCGCGTTCGAGCACTATACCGCCTGCTGCTTCACCGAGATTGAGCCCGCCGCGATCGCGATCAAATGGGCGACACAGGTCGCGATCAATGGCGCGCAGAGCAAGAAAGCCGGAGCAGACGAAATCGTTGAGCACATCGACACCGACTACCATCACCACATCGGCAAGTTGGTCGACTAACCACTCTCTGCCAAGCGCAATCGCAGCATTGCCGGACGCACAGGCGACTGAGACGGTTTGCACAGGCCCCTCAGCTCTGAATTCGCGTCCAAGCTCGGCGGCGATCGCACCATAGCCCCACTGCTCTTCTGGCTGGTCTTTTTGCGCGGCCAAAAATCCATCCATTTCGCCGAGCGTGGTGGCGACGACAATCGCAAGACGGCGGTGCTCGCGAGTGAGACTTATTTGTTGCGCTGCTGCCAGCGCCAAGCGGGTAGCCCGCCGCGACTCACCAAGAGGCAGGTCGCACAGCGCGAGCGGACCGTAGTCGTTGCTGTCGAGCAGGCGCGCGTGCGCCTTCAGCGCCCGACCGCCAGTCGAGATTCCGCGCCAAAGCGCGTCGACGCCAGTGCCAAAAGCAGTCACCGCTCCGACGCCAGTGATCGCCACAGTTTGTGAACTCACGACGGCCAGAACTTATAAAAATTAAACCAGTGTTCAGGGTAGCGCCGGACATACCCTTCGTAAATTGAAACCACCTTTGCCGTGGCGCTGGTCACATCCGCGTCCCGATCGTCGGTGTTGGCAACGTCAATCGGCTGCTCGATACAAAATCGAAGCTCAAGCAAACCTTGTCGATGCTCGGCCATGATAAAAACCGGCAGCAGCGGACAGCCGACGGCGCGCGCCAAGATCGCCGGCCCAACTGGAAAGCGCGCCAAGCGCCCGCAAAATGGCAGATCGATGCCGGCGCCGCCGAGATGACGATCGAGCTGCATGCCAACCAGCTCGCCCCGCCGCAATAATCTGGCCAGCTCGAGAGAGGAAAACGGTGATCGAGTGGTGTAAACAATGCGAAATTTTTCGCGAAGCCGCGCCTCAAATTCGCCGAGCGCGCGATTGGGCTCCTCTGCCATCGCCATCGTAAACGGCGGAAAATCTCGTTGTGCCATCAAGAATGGCGCCAACTGCCAAGCCCCCATGTGCCCGGTGAGCATGACCGCGCCTCGCCCCTTCAGTCGCAAAACCTCGACGTGATCTTTTCCCTGCTCGTGCACCAGCATCTTCGCCGGCCGGCCGAGATGCAGCGCGTACATATCAGTCAGCGCTTGGGCGTAGTTGACGAACAGCCGAAACGCGCGCCGCGTGGTTGAAACGATGCCCAATTTTCCCGCCACCTGATCAAGATTGCTTTGCACTGCTCGACGCGCGCGCGGCACCAACACGAAGAAAATTCCCGCCCAAAACGGCATGGTGACGCGCCGGAGCCGCGGTGACATCGCCCGCACGCCACCGAGAAACAGCCGACGATAAAACGGTCCATCAAAGCGATGGCGCAGCGCACGTCCGGGAAGATGGGAAAACTGCTGGTTCACGGCGAGCGAGACTTAGCACGAGATCGAGACAAAAATCGAATCCGGTACCGCTCTGAAAGTCCGTCCGCCTCGTTTTCTCTTGACCAGCGATGTTTCGCCGCTAGGATTTCTCTCTTTTCGAGGTCAACGTGGCAGGGATACCCGATGACAAGGTCGCCGAAGTGCGCGACCGCACCGACATTGTCGAGTTCATCGGCGAACACGTCTCCTTGCGCAAAGCGGGGTCGAATTTCGTCGGGCTCTGTCCCTTCCATCAGGAAAAATCGCCCTCGTTCAATGTCAGTCAGTCGAAACAGTTTTTTCATTGTTTTGGCTGCGGCAAGTCGGGAGACGTCTACACCTTCTTGATCGAAATCGAAGGCAAGACGTTTGTCGAGGCGGTGCGCGAACTGGCCAAACGAAAAGGCATCGAATTGCCCGAGCGCTCGTCGCTGGAGGTGGCGCAAAAGCGTGCCGAAGAGAGCGAACGCGGGCGACTCATCCGGTTGCACGACTGGGTGGCCAACTGGTTTGCCGCCGAACTTGCAGGCGATAGTGGAAAGCGTGCGCGCGCCTACCTCGACACGCGCGGGCTGAGTGAAAAAACGCGCGTGGCTTTTCACCTCGGCTATGCGCCGCCGGGCTGGGACGCGCTGGTGCGCGCGCTCGAAGAAAAAAAGGTGCCGCACGAACTTTGCGAGCGCTCAGGACTTATCAAGCGGCGCGACAACGTTCAACTTCCGGCCGGTGCGCCGCCGAGCAAAGCCACCCATTTTGATGTTTTCGTCGACCGCGTCGTCTATGCCCTGACTTCTCCCGTCGGTGAGGTGATCGGTTTTGGCGGACGTGTCCTCGAAATGAGCGAGAACCAGCCGAAATACAAGAATTCGCCGGAGACGCTCATTTACAAGAAAGGGGAAAATCTTTTTGGCCTGCACCTCGCCAAGCACGCGATTCGTCGTTCAGGGCGAGTGATTGTGGTCGAGGGAAATTTCGACGTCATGACGCTGCACGACTGTGGCCTCGACGAAACGGTCGCTCCCCAGGGTACGGCGCTGACGCCTGCGCAAATCGCGCTGCTGCGTCGTTTTGCCAAGGAGGTGGTGGTGATGCTGGACGCCGATCCAGCCGGCCGCGCCGCCACCCGCAAAGCGGTGAGCCTGCTGGTCGAGTCGGACATGAAGGCCAAAGTGGTGGCGCTGCGGGCGCCGAGCGGCCAAAAAATTGATCCAGATGATTTGGCGCGCAGCAATCTGCCTCGGTTACAGGAGTTGATCGCTCATGCGACGCCGGCGGTGTCGTTCTATTTTCGCGAAGTGGCCAGTGGCTGTGATGGCTCGGTGCCGAGCAAAGTGCAGGCGGTCGAAGAGTGCGTAGCGCTTCTGCGTTTGGTGCCCGATCCACTGGCGCGGCAGCTATACGTCAGCGAGGTCGCACAGCTCATCGCCGTCGACGTCGGCCTGGTTCAGCGCGCGCTCCGTGGATCGCCGACGCGAACCCTACCCAAACCACCGACGGAAGTGACGCCAGATGCAGTGACAACGCGAGCGATCTTGCCTTTACACCGGAAGTTACTGGCAATTTTGGCCCAACATGGGAAACTACTGCCCCTGTTGACTCCGGACGCTATCACTGCCATAGAAGACCCCTTGGTTTCTGAGCTATTGGCCCGCGTGCTGGCCGACGGGGAGTTTGATGCCAAAAAAATTCTTACTGAGGCAAATGCGCAAATTCGCGACGCGGTCGCCCGCGCGCTCTCGTCCGACGAGTTCGCCACCGACGGTGACCCCAAGCGCGCCTTTTCGGAGATCCTGGCGCATCTTTTATTGCCGACTGATCAAGTGGGGCTCGAGCGAGAACGCGGCGTGGCGATTGAAAGCGGCGACTTCGAGCGAGTACAGTTGCTGACCGCAAAAATACGCAGCTTAGGGAAAACGCAGCAGAAAACTGAAGGAGTTGAGCGTCGATGAAGGGTACGAGTGAAGCCAAGAAGCAGAAGCTCATTAGCATGGGCAAGGCCAAAGGGTATGTGACCTACGACGAGGTCAACGATCACATGCCCGAAGAGATCGTCTCCTCTGATCAGATCGACGACTGGTTGTCGAGTCTTGGCGACGAGGGCATCGAGGTGGTCGACAGCGGTCAGACCACCGGCGCCGCCAAGGTGGCCAGCGCTAGCCCCGTGGCCAAGGTTCCCGAGGTTCTCGACGACGAAGAAGAGGCGGTCGAGGAAGAAAAAGAAGAGAAGGAAGAGGAAGAGGAGGTCGACAGCGCCTACTCGAAAACCAACGACCCGGTGCGCATGTATCTGCGCAAGATGGGCGCGGTCTCGCTGCTGACGCGCGAAGGTGAAGTCGAAATCGCCAAGCGCATCGAAGAGGGCGAGCGGCGGGTTTTGCAGGTGGTGCTCAACTCGTCGATCGCGGTCGAAGAGATCTTGGAGCTCGGCAATCGGCTGCGGCAACAAAAAATTCGCGTCAAAGAGGTCATTCGCGACGTCGACGAAGAGGACGCCGAATTTGACGAGGGCTGGCATTCGGAGCGCGTGGTCAAGCTGCTCGACAAAGTGCGCCGCGCCCAGCGCGAGAATGAAGCGATCGCCGAAGAAATACTCAAGGCGGGCGAAGCCAAAAAGAAAAAACTACGCGACAAGGTCAACGACAACAAACAGGACATGTTCGATCTGTTGTCAGAGCTACGTATCAACAAGAAGCAGATCGAAAAGATCGTACAGAAGTTAAAAGCCTTGGTGGTTCGCATCGAGAAGGGCGAAGCCGAGATCAACGAGATCGAAGATCGGATTGGCCTGTCGCAAAAGGATTTACGCAAGACGCTCAAAGAAATTAGGTCGTCGCCGGCCAAGGCCAAGGCGATTGCCA
>JAHFDU010000390.1:0-2270 GCA_023248835.1 Myxococcales bacterium
TGGCCCAATCAACGACACCCGAGACAACACAATCGAAATCCGAATCCCCAATCGGCTTTGACCAAGTGCTGGTGAAATTGCGCAGCGTGGTCGAGCGCCTCGAGGGTGGCAAGCTCTCGCTCGAGGAGTCGCTCGCCGCGTTTGAAGAGGGCGTCGGCCTTTCGCGTCATGGAGCCAAACTGCTCGATTCGGCCGAGCAGCGGGTCGAGATGCTGATGCGCGACGATGCCGGCAAGGAAAAGCTGGTGCCATTTTCCGACAGCGACGACCTTAAAGCGTGATACGCTGTGAGGGCGAAGGTTGGATAGTCCATGGCTGATTGGGAAGACGAAACGCGGGTTACAGCGCCGGAACCCAAACGGCCTGCGGGCGGCGACCACGCCTATTTGATTGTGCTGGCGGGTTCGAGCGTCGGCGAGATGCACAAGCTCACCAGCGATCGCACTCTGCTCGGGCGCAGTTCGCAAGCCCAAGTGCGTATCTTGGAAGAGGGCATTTCACGCGGCCACGCTGAGATCGTGCCTCGCGGCGACATGTTGGTGCTGCGCGATCTGGGGTCGACCAATGGCACCTACTGCAACGGCGATCGGGTCACCGAGCACGTGCTGCGCGACGGCGACAAGATACAAATTGGTTCGACGACAATCTTGAAATTCACCTTTCACGATTCGCTCGACGAAAACTTTCAGCGCCAAATGTTTGAAGCGGCGCTACGCGACGGCCTCACCAAGGCGTTCAACCGCAAGTATTTTGTCGAGCGTCTCGAGGCCGAATTCGCCTACTCCAGTCGGCACCAGACCATGCTGTCGTTGGTGCTGTTCGACATCGATCATTTCAAACAGGTCAACGATAAGTACGGCCATCCGGCGGGCGACTACGCCTTGGTAGGTCTGGCGCAAATCATCGCCGCGGCGATTCGCCAAGAGGACATTTTCGCTCGCTACGGTGGCGAAGAATTTGCGGTACTCTGCCGCGGCGTCGATCTCGAAGGCGCGCGCGCGTTTGGCGAGCGCATCCGAGTCGCGGTCGAGGCCAAAGTTTTTCACTACGAAAAGACGCCGATCATTTTGACCATTTCGGTAGGGGTGGCGTCGTTTTCGCCGGCCACCGATTCGCCCACCGAAATGATTCGCCTTGCCGACGAAGCGCTGTATGAAGCCAAGCACACCGGCCGCAACCGCGTCTGCGCCGCTAAACCGCAAGCCAACAGCTGACAGCCAACAGCCAACGGTTTCGGACACGGAAGCAGCCGGAAGCAGCGCATTCCCGCTTCTTCCTCTCTGCAGTTGTAGCCGTCCGCAATTTCGGATAAAACCGGGTGCGATGGTAGGCGACGATGTGCTGCGCGCACAGCTTGGTCGGACGCTCGACGAGACCAACTTCGTCGAACTCGGTACGCGCTATGTCGGAAAGGTGCGCGACAACTACTCGAAGGGCGGCGTGCGCACCATCGTGGTCACTGATCGCATTTCTGCATTCGACGTCGTGCTCGGCACCATTCCGTTCAAAGGCCAGGTGCTTAATCAATTGGCGGCGCACTGGTTTCGTGCCTGCGCACCGATTGCGCCCAACCATTTTCTCGACGCGCCCGACCCCAATGTCACGACCGCTGTCGAATGCACGCCGCTGCCGGTGGAGATGGTGGTGCGCGCCTACTTGACCGGCGTGACCTCGACTTCGATCTGGACCCACTATCAGAATGGTGAGCGCGAATTCGGCGCGGTGCGACTCCCCGATCACCTAAAAAAGAACGCCGCGTTGCCGCGACCTTTGCTGACGCCGTCGACCAAAGCGGAAAAGGGCGGTCATGACGAAACCGTGACCCGCGAAGAGCTGTTGCGGCGCGAGATCATCGACGAAAAAACTTTCGATGAACTGCAGCGTATGGCGTTCGAGCTGTTTGCGTTCGGACAGAAACGTGCGCGCGATCGCGGGCTGATTTTGGTCGACACCAAGTACGAATTCGGTCGCGCACCTGGAGGAGGGGTGTTTGTGATCGACGAAATTCACACGCCCGATTCGTCGCGCTATTGGTACGCTGACGATTACGCCGAACGAGTGGCGCGTGACGAAGAGCCGCGCAACCTCGACAAGGAATACCTGCGGCGCGAGCTGGTGGCGAGTGGTTACAAAGGAGACGGTCCGCCGCCGCCGCTTTCGGACGCGCTGCGCATCGAGGCCGCCAAACGCTACATTGAAGCCTACGAACGCGTCACTGGCGAGACCTTTGTTCCCAACACCGAACCGCCAGCCGAGCGAATTGCCAAGAA
>JAHFDU010000390.1:2280-3524 GCA_023248835.1 Myxococcales bacterium
AATCTGGGGTTGAAAACAACATGAAAGCCAAAATTTTTGTGACCTTGAAATCCGGGGTGCTTGATCCACAGGGTCAGGCGGTGGCGCACGCGCTTTGTCGGCTCGGATTTGACGAAGTCAAAGACGCGCGCATCGGCAAATACATCGAACTTGAGCTTGGCGATCAAGGAGCGAGCGAAGAGCGATTGCGCGCCATGTGCGAAAAGCTTCTCGCCAACACCGTAATCGAGCAGTACCGCGTCGAGACTGTCGAATGAAGATCGTCGTCGTCCGTTTTCCGGGATCGAATTGCGACGACGACGCGTTTCATGTTTGTAGCCGGGTGATGGGGGCCAGTGCAGAATTCGCCTGGCACAAAAGCGTTTCACTTCCCACTGCCGATGCATTGGTGATTCCGGGCGGTTTTTCGTATGGCGACTATCTCCGTGCTGGCGCGATGGCGGCGCACTCACCAGTGATGGGCGCGGTGAAACAATTTGCCGAGCGGGGTGGGCCGGTGCTGGCGATTTGCAACGGGTTTCAGATCGCCTGTGAAGCCGGCCTTCTCGACGGAGTACTGACCCGCAACGCCGGTTTGCGTTTTATTTGTCGCGATGTCCACTTGGTCGTAGAGGGCAGGCCGACGCCATTTACGCGCGCGATTCCGGCCGGGCGAATTTTGCGCATGCCAGTAGCACACGCCGAAGGCCGGTTCGTGCATCCCGACGTCGAGACGCTTGAGCGCGAGGGCAGAGTGGTGTTTCGCTACTGCGATGTCGGTGGCGGTGAAACGGTTGCAGCCAATCCCAACGGCTCGACCAAGAACATCGCTGGCATCTGCAATCGCCAGGGCAACGTGGTCGGTCTGATGCCGCACCCCGAACGCGCATCGGAGTCGGAACTTGGTTCAGCCGACGGTGGCTTGCTTTTCGAATCGCTCAAGTTGTGGCTGCAGGGCTCAGGCGAGCGAGCCCGGAGCGCCACATGAACAAGGCGATGTCGGCTGAGGTCACCATAAAAGTAGCGCAGGAGCATGGCCTTTCCCCGTCGGAGTTTGAGCGAATCCAGTCGATCATGGGACGCACGCCGAACCTGGTGGAGTTGGGAATTTTCTCGGTGCTGTGGAGCGAACACTGCTCGTACAAGTCTTCGCGCATCCATTTGCGTTCGCTGCCGACCACCGGCCCGCGCGTGATTCAGGGCCCGGGCGAAAACGCCGGCGTTGTCGACATTGGTGACGGCCAGGCGGTGGTGTTCAAAATGGA
>JAHFDU010000071.1:0-10550 GCA_023248835.1 Myxococcales bacterium
TTTTCTGTTGCGTCGGCGGCAAGAGCCTTAGCAATTTCCGCTTCACTTGGCGTTTCAGTCTTCGGAGCAGGCGCCGGCGTCTCGGCGAATGCAACGGCGGCAAGCGAGAGCAAGCAACCAGCGATCAGGATTGTCGCGATCAGGTCTCTCACCGGTTGCCTCGCATGCGCAAACGCAAGAGCGCCGGCAACAAAAACAGCGAGGCAGTGATCACCATCGCCGCACCAGTGGGCAGCGACCACCGATAAGAGGCGTAATAGCCAAACGCTGCCGAAAGAACACCGACGGCAATCGAGATCGCAAACGCCATCCGCAATCGATCCGCGACGAGCAAACCAACTGCCGGCGGAATCACCATAAAAGCAAATACCGGCAACGCGCCAATCGCGCGGGTCGACACCGAAATGCTGACGGCAAAAGTGAGATAGAGAAGCAGGTTCCAAAAGCGCGCCGGCAACCCGAGAGTACGCGCCATTTCTGCGTCGAAAGAGACAAAAAGGAACTCTTTGCCGAACAAGACGTGCAGCAGTGCGACCACCAGCAGCGCACAGGCCATCAGCAGCAGCTGCTCGGGTGGCACCGTGACTGAATTTCCGTAGAGCAAACCTGTCACCTCGTGCGCTTCGCGGGTGATGCGTTCGCTCGACAGAATTAAGATGACGCTGGCGGCGGCGATCAAATAGCCGAGGCCAACGACGGTTTCACTGGCGAGACGGCGGCGACCAATGTTGAGCGAAAACAGCACGGCACCGAGAGCGGCGAAGGCACCGGCAAACAGCAGTGGATGCAGATAGAACGGAGCATGGTGCGGATCGGTCGCCGCCGCAGACGCCACCCAAAACGAGACCGCAACGCCCACCCCCGACATTTGCGAAATCGCAGCGGAGACAAACACGATGCGCTTGAGCAGAATGTAAACGCCGACGAACGAGCAAAGAATCGCCGCCAGGGTCGCCGCCAAAAGCGCGTCGCGCCAGAATTCGAAATTTTGAAAAAAATCCGCGGTCACGCTCCGGTCCTCGGCCGATCGCTCGCCAATGCCGAGCCAGCGTCACATTCATGCTCGACGAAAATCACCGCGTGACCGTCGACACTGCGCACTGCGATCGGGTGACCGTAAATCTCGGTCAACCGCTCGGAAGTCAGAATCTGTTCGCGCGATCCCACGATCACCGGAATATTTCTCCCCGGCACCAGCACCAACCAGCGGGCGTAGTCACTGACCGCGCCGAGCTGGTGGCTCACCATGATGATCGCCATGTTGCGCGAAGTAAACGACGCGACCAGATCGAGCAGCGATCGCTCCGACGGCAAATCCATGCCAGTGGTTGGTTCGTCGAGCACCAAGATCTCGGGATCGCCGGTGAGCGCGCGCGCAACCAGCACGCGCTGGCGCTGCCCTCCCGAAAGTGTGTGATAGAGCCGATCGCATAGATCGCTCGATCCAACTTCGGCAAGCGCAGCGCGCGCCCTTTCGCAATCAACGCGCCCGGCGCGCCTCCCCGGTCCAAGCAAGCCATAGCGCCCCATCAAGACGATTTCGAGTGCGGTGAGCGGAAATGAGACGTCTACCGACTCGCGTTGCGGCACATAGCCGAAGCGGGGACGCCGCCGATTCGGAAACCGCAAATGGCCCGACAGCGGTGGCAACAAGCCAAGCATTGTTCGTACCAGTGTGGTTTTTCCAGAGCCGTTCGGCCCGACGACGCCGAGAAACGACCCCGCCGCCAGTGTGAGATCAAGCGCAGGCAAGACCGGATCGCGATCATAACCGACGACAACCTGTTCAAACTCCAGAACGTTCATCCACACTCCACAATACCGCCAGCCACATTCGTGCTAAGACGTTCTGGCCTCAGAACTTATTCATGCAGACGTCCATTTTGGCAACAACATAATCATATAATCACTGTTCAGTTGACGCCGATTCGCTGGCGCGTACAATGCCGCACGGAGGTTCCACATGGAGACAACCAGGAAAAGCATTAGCAACCCAGATGAAACTCGCAACTTCCCCAAGGGAAAGCTCGACGTCGTCAAGCTCGGCGACCTCACCTTCGGCAAGGCTACATTCGAGCCAGGCTGGAAGTGGTCCGAGTGCGTCAAGCCGACTGCGGGAACCAAGAGTTGCATGGTGAATCACAACGGTTTTGTGGTCTCAGGCCGCATGCACATCAAGATGGACGACGGCACCGAAACCGAGATTGGCCCGGGCGATGTCTTCGTTTGCCCGCCTGGCCATGACGCCTGGATCGTGGGCAACGAACCCTGTGTTGCCTACGACTTCGCTGGGGCGGCCACCTACGCAACCAAGGCCTGAAAGATACTCAGGTCGGAGTGTTGGTGTCGACTCAGGGTGATACATCCGGCCGGCGGAGCCCGCGGTTGCTTGGCTTTTTCAGAGCGGGAGAAGGGACTTGAACCCTCGACGTCCACCTTGGCAAGGTGGCACTCTACCACTGAGTTACTCCCGCATTTTTGGCTGCTCAACCCTAGCGAATTTCGATTCGCTGTCAAGCCTCAAGCACTACTCTTTTAGCAGTTTTGGCAACGTTGCGGCTTCGCGTCGCTTGTAGTCGACGCACATGTCGATCGACGACAGTGCTTGTCGCAGGCTGCGCTCACCCGACTCGACATGGTGCGCTGGATCGGCAAAAAAATGGTTGATGTCAGCCCGCGTCTTAGGATCGCAAAAACCGCCGAGCGCGCGCACGACTCGGACCATGGCGCCGGGCATGCGCCGGTTGAGTTCAGCAAAATGCGTTTTCAAGAAAACCCAAGTCGCCTGGCGCGCCCGCGCGTTGCCCAGGAGCACGCGCAAAAGCCGGAATAGATCTTGGCTGCGCACCTCTTTTCCCTCGAGCCGCGTCAGGGTTCGCGCCACCAGCTTCGGATCCTCAACGGCGCCAAGTGCCAGTAACAGGCGATCGGCGTCCTCTGGCGCCAGCGGACCTGCCAGCGCAGCCACCATTTCGTCGTAGCGCCGTCCGTCGGCCATGCTGGCGCCGAGCGGCGCCACCACATCCGCGACCGTTCCGTCGAGTAAAGCCGAATTCTTCAACAGATCCGAAAACAGCGTCCTCACCTCGACCATCAGTTGCGGCCACCGTCCGATACGTACCAGCAGCTCAGCCAGCGCAGCGGCGCGCATGCGGTCGGCTTGCGACTTGTTGGCTTTGCCGAGAGACGGAGCGATCGGACCAAATTCGCGTTGCACCCAGCGCGTCAAGAGCGCTTCATCGCGCTCCCGGCTATCGAGAAAATCGTCGTAGACAAATTGCAGCGCTGCCGAAGCGGAATCGATCACCAGATACGAGGCGTCCTGTTTGAGTACGGAAATCATCGCAAACACATCGCCGAGCTTGACGTGGCCGGCCTCGGCCAAAGCCACGGTATCGCCGAGTAGCGCCAACCGTTCAGCAGTGGACAGCCCTGGCGCTTCACTCTTGAGTGCCGCGAAACTCTTGCTGTCATAGCGGACGCGAAAATAGCCGGTCGCATCGCTGTTGCCATCGACCCACGACACACAATGATCAAAAAACAGGTCGTCGCTCTTTTCGGTCAGCAGCGTGCAGGTGACCTGTTTGCCAGCACGAACGCAAATTGGAATCATCCAGGTTTGCGGTTTGGCGCGTTTGGCCTCGCCGCCGCGAACAAAGAAGCGGTGTTGTTCGAGCAGCACACGCGTCTTGCCGCCGCGACAGCTCAAGCTGAGCTCCACTTCGGGAAACCCCGGCTGCTCAAACCAGCCCTGCGCCACTTCCATCACCGGCTTGTCGGTGACGGTGCGCAGCGATCGCAACAGATCTTCGGTGGTGGCGTTCTTCTCGGCGTGCGCTGCGATGTATTGCGCCACTCCACGACGAAACGCCTCCTCGCCAACATATTTCTCGAGCATCCGAATCACCGCCGAGCCCTTGAGATAGGTGATGTTGTCGAAATTCTCCTCTGCTTCTTCCGGCGTACGCACCGGCACACGAACGGGATGGGTGGTGGCGAACGCGTCGTCTGAAAGCGCGCGCTGGGTGTCGGCAACAAATTGCTCCCACACTTTCCATTCGGGTTGTATCTCGTCGACAACCTTGTTTTCCATCCAGCTGGCAAACGCTTCGTTGAGCCACAGATCGTCCCACCAGCGCATGGTCACCAAATCGCCGAACCACTGGTGCGCCATTTCGTGCGCCACCACAAATGCGACGTTGCGTTGCGATTCCGCACTTGCGCTTTTCGGATCGATCAGCAGCCGCACTTCACGAAAAAAAATCGCGCCGGCATTTTCCATCGCGCCCGCTTCAAAATCGGGAACGGCCACCAGGTCGAGTTTTCCATACGGATAGCGGACGCCAAAATACTTCTCGAAGCGCGGCAGCATCTCTTTGGCTAGGTTGAGCGCGTAGCTGCCAAACTTGGTCTGACCGGGCGCTGCGAACAACCGAACCGGCACATCACCGACGCGGGCCTCGATGTGTTCAAACGGCCCAACCGCGAGTGCAACCAAGTAGGTCGAAATCGGCGGCGTCTCGGCGAAACGCACCACTTTGGTTGCACCACCCTGCTCTGTGTTCTCCTCGATCACAGCTCCATTTGAAATCGCCACGTCGCCGACGGGAATGCGAACCGTCATGGCAAAGCGCGCTTTGAATGCAGGCTCATCGAAACAGGGAAAAGCGCGTCGCGCATCGGTCGCTTCGAACTGGGTCGCTGCATAGTCATGCCCGCCCGACTGCGAACGATAAAACCCGCGCAGCTGGTCGTTCAGCTCTCCCGACCAAGAGATGAAAATCTCCACCGTGCCGGGCGCAACCGGTGACGGCAGTTCGAGTACGATGGTTTGATCGCTGCCCGGCCTCACTTTGGCGGCCACGCCGCCCACCGAAGCCGCGAGGATCTTCAGATCCACCGCGTGCAGCGCGATCGTCTTGCTGGCGGCAGCGACCTGAACGCGGATGGTTTCGCGCCCAGTGAAAGTGTGCGCGCGCAGATCGGGCGACCATTCAATGCTGTAGCGTTCCGGTCGTATCGATTCCGGTAAACGCGATTGAGCCATCGCAGAGGTCGCCACCAAAAGCCCGAGAAACATCGCCGTTCGCATGGCCGGCGACAATACCGCAAGCCGACGCTTCACGCTCGCCGAAAATTGTGATGCTATGCGGAATACAAGGAGCCGAGATGAGCAAGGTCATCATCACCTGCGCAGTCACTGGAGCTGTCACCACGAAAAAGCAGTGCGCCGCAATTCCCTACTCTGCCGTCGAAATTGCCGAGGAGTGCCGGCGCGCCTACGAAGCCGGCGCTGCAGTGGTGCACGTTCATGGCCGCAGCGACGATGGTCAACCGTCGTATGATGCCGCCGTTTTCGTCGCCTACAAACGCGAGATCGAAAAACGCTGTCCGGTGATCATCAATTTCTCGACCGGCGCGGTGGGCCTTGCCAAAGAGCAGCGCATTGGTCATGTACTGCAGACGCGGCCGCACATTGGCGCGCTCAACATGGGGTCGATGAACTACGCCAAGTATTCAGCGACGAAAAAATCGTTCGTTTTTTCTTTCGTCTTTCAAAATCCCTTCGACGAAATCATCTACTACCTAAAAGCGATGACCGAGATCGGAGTGCGCCCCGAGTGCGAAGTATTCGACACCGGGCACGTCGCCTCGCTCGAGCCGCTCATCGACATGGGCCTTTTGAAGCCGCCGTACGACATCAACTTGGTGATGGGTGTCATGGGCGGCATGCCGGCGACACCCGATCACTTGGCGTTCTTGGCGGCGCATCTACCGAAGGGATCGGTGTGGAAAACCACGCCGGTCAGCCACTCCACTTGGCCGCTGACCTCGATGGCCCTCGGCATGGGCGGCAACATCCGCGTCGGTCTCGAGGACAATTTCTATTTGCCGTCAGGGGAAATGGTAAAATCCAACGGCGATCTAGTCGCCCACGCGGCCAGCATGGCGCACGCCGCCGGCCGCACGCCTGCGACAGTAGCAGAAGCCAAGGCGACACTTGGCCTGGCGTAGGCTTCTTCTCGCCTCACTGGTGGTGTTTGCAACGAATTGCCGCACCGACGCGCAGCGCGCCGCCAAAGAGCGCGCCGAAATGGATGAACGTCTGCGCAAGTCTTACCTATTGGTGCCGTGGCGTGGACTGAAAGTGGTATTGCGCGCCTACGGAGCCGGCAATGCTCCACCCGAAGTGGCAACCCTGTTTGGCACCATGGCGGCAACACAGTTAGAGGCGGCGAATCCAGCCGAAGCGGCCAAACAAATTTTGAGCCTCGCCTACGCACTTCACCGCGCCCGCAGCGCACTTTCGCATCATGACGAAGACGAGTATCCGCTTTTGTGGACCGCTTGGCTCAAACTTCCCCCGCCTCTGCCTTGGTACGATGCACGCGTCGAACACCTGACTACAGCCCTTGCACTCGAGACCCTGGGCGCCGCCGATCGTCAGAATGCGACGCCGCTGCCGGAAATTTCGTTTTATGAACTGTCACGCGCCAGCGCCAGCGCCGACTGGCCATGGCCACTGCGCCAAGCCGCACAACTTGATCGTGGCATGGCGTTTTGTGATGCCGGCTACCACTATGCCGCCGAAGAGGAAATCACCCGGTATCTTGCCGATCTCGAGCGAGCCAGCGCTGCGGATCTCGACAATCTCGGCACCACGCTTCGGCGCTCTTCCGAAGACGGCCGCGACATCGCACGCGCAGCGGGGCATTTTTTTCGCGCTTGGAATCGTTTTGGCCTCGGACGCGAGCGCAGCGCAGAAGAGGACCTCGCTGCCGGGCTCGACGCGCTCGATCGCGCCAAAATCGAAAATGAATTGACGCTGTGGGCGCGCGCCTTTTTAGCCATTCGTCACCAGCAGCCCGCGCAAGCCGCCGACGCACTCGACAAGCTGGCGAAAAGTCCTTACCTCTCCGTCGAGGTACGCAACGAAATACAAGAAGCAGCCGATGGCATTCGCCAAGGCAAGCCCAACTCCACCATTGGACAAGCGCGCGCTGTAGCGATCGTCGTTCCGGCGCTGATCGCCCGCGCCGGCGGACTCGAATCGATCTTGTGCACGCTGATTGGCGAAAAGCACGGCCGACAAGTGAGCGCCAAACTTGCGTGGCTGTCGCGCATCCGGAGCGGCTTTGGCGCGGTCGACAAAGAGTCGCTCGAGCGCGGCGCCGTCGATCTGGCCTCGCGCGGACGTGGTGCAGCAGAGCATGGATTCAATGCCATCAAAGATCGCTTCCACCGCTCGCCGGAGCACGACGGTGGACAATGAACATCGTCTCGCTTGCGTTATTACGGCTTAAATTTCAGGGTACGGAAAATCAGAATCGCCGTTTCTTGTTGGTTCTTAGTCAACTTTTCTCCAACGAGATTAAAGCTCACAGCGCTGCCGATCATTACACTGCCAATGTCCGCAAAATACACCCCAGTCTCCTCCCCATCTTTCGTTTTAGGTACAACAAGTTTCGCGCGATGGCCATCGATCGCCTCATAGGTAACGCTATAGTGAGCGTCATTGTCTTCGGCAAGCGAGTTGGAATATCGACCATAATCGAACATCAACCTTACCCCGTCACCAGAAAAATCCCCCACATACGAATCGATTCCTGTCCCCTTAATGAAGTTCCAATCAGGCGGAACGAATAGGGTAAATTTGTCAGCATCGACGAATTTCCAATCCAATGGCTGAATTGCAGAAGAGGTCAACCCGGAAGCAGAGCAAGCAGCCATTAACACTGCGAGTACCCAGAAACCAGATAGAACCAAACGTCTTTCCCTCATCATGTTCTCCATTTAAAATAAATCCGCATAACACTCGATTCGTACCGCGGGCCGATCTAATCGTCAACCGGTTAGCACTCTCATTAGTCACTTTACAGACTAGTCTCATTATGGCATATTACTGAAGTGAGTGCGACCGAAGTCATCTACACGGACGAGTTCGGCGATTGGTTCGATGGGCTAGACGATGCCGATTCGAAGAAAATATTGAAATGGGTCGACTTGCTAGCGGCGACCGGCGTGCAATTAGGTCATCCGTATTCGAGCGCGATCAACGGCTCGAAGTACGCGATACGCGAGCTGCGTCAAGACGGCGAGACGCTGCGCTTGTTTTATATTTTCGATCCGCGGCGCGAAGTCGTGCTCCTACTCGGTGGCGACAAGGCCGGCGACAAGTCGTTCTATGAACGAATGGTGCCTAAGGCCGAAGCGATTTGGGAACAGTATCTAAGAGAACAGGGATTCGTGAAATAGCAGGGAATTAGGAGGCAACTAATGGCGACGCGTAAGTGGAAGGATCTCCGGGCGAAAAAGTTTTCATCGGCCGATCTCGTCGAGAATGAAGACTGGGTGCGCAGAGAAGTGCTTGAGCTCAACTTACGGGCGGTCCGTGAGCTCTCGGGTAAGACACAGGTTGATTTGGCAAAAGCACTCAAGATGACCCAGTCGGAGCTCTCCAAGTCGGAAAGAAGAGATGATCATCTGCTGTCGACGCTTCGACGTTACGTCGAGGCGCTCGGTGGCCGACTCGAAGTGCTCGCGGTGTTCGATGACAAGCAGGTGCGACTCAAAGGCGTATGATCGAGTGACGTTCCAATGAACATCCTGCAGGCGATTGGAAACACCTCTTTGGTTCAGCTTCGCAACCTGATTTCCCCTGGCTGCGCGCAGATTTTCGTAAAACTCGAATCGGAGAACCCAACCGGCAGCCTCAAAGATCGCATGGCGCTGGCGGTGATTTCGCGCGCCGAGGCCGACGGTCGTCTCAAGTCGGGTGACACAGTGGTTGAATATACTGGCGGCAGCACTGGCACGTCGCTCGCGTTCGTATGTGCGGCCAAAGGATATCCGATTCAGATCGTCACCTCCGATGCTTTCAGTCAGGAAAAGCGCGATCACATGGCTGCACTCGGCGCCAAGCTGACGCTGGTTCCAAGCGAAGGCGGATTAACCACGAAGCAGCTGATTTTGGACATGATCGAAAAGGCGCGAGAGCTGAGCCGTGCTCCGCATACCTACTTTACCGATCAACTGAACAACCACGACAGCGTCGCCGGCTATCATTCACTCGGCGAAGAAGTCTGGAAACAAACGAACGGAGAGATCGACGCCTTCGTCCACTGCGTCGGCACTGGAGCATCGTCCCGCGGTATCGCCACCACGCTCAAGCGCTTCAAGCCGAACATCCAGATTGTCGTCGTCGAGCCGGCCGAGTCGGCGGTGTTGTCGGGCGGCCAAGCCGGTCCCCACAAAATCGAGGGCGTCGGCATTGGCTACACCCCGCCGCTGTGGGACGCGAGAGTGGTCGACGAGATCCAACCGGTAAAGACGGAGGACGCAAAAGCGATGTGCCGACGGCTCGCGCGTGAAGAGGCGCTGTTCGCCGGGACGTCCTCGGGTGCCAACGTAGTTGCCGCGCTTCGAGTCGCAGAACGACTCGGGCCTGCGGCGAAAGTGGTCACGTTGTTAGCCGATTCCGGCCTCAAGTATCTGAGTACCGACGTCTATAAGGTGCGATGAAGATCGCGCGCACAAGTGTCCATGACCAGGCGTTCCAGAACTTGGTGGCGCGACTGAGTCGATTTCTGGCCGAGCTAAATGGGGAAGAGGCAAACGCTTTCTACGCGCCGCTGAATCAAACCAACGATCAAACTCGGACAGTGGTCGCCTACGACGGCGATTTGGCGGTGGGGTGCGGCGCCTTTCGACCTCACGCCGATGGCGTCGTCGAGATCAAGCGCATGTTTGTTGATCCGGCAGTCAGAGGGAAAGGAGTTGGGCGCGCAATTCTCGTCGAGCTCGAGCGCTGGGCACTGGAACTTGGCAGCACCCGCGCGATTTTGGAAACCAGCAAACGCCTTCGCACCGCAAACCAACTCTATTCTCGATCCGGCTATCGGATCATTCCCAACTACGGCCCCTACGTCGACGCGAAAGACAGCGTCTGCATGGAAAGAATTCTCAGTCCATCTCGAGATTGACAGCGTGGTCGCGGTTACGTTATTCCGCAACAACACCAATAGGAGACCACCATGGCGAAAGCGATTCCAGAAGGTTTGCACAGCATCACTCCGCAGCTCGCCGTCGACGGCGCGGCCGAAGCGATTGAACTGTACCGGCGAGCCTTCGGCGCTGAGGAGACCGGCGACCGCGCGCCCGACCCAGGCGGCACCAAGATCTGGCACGCCTCCCTCCGTATCGGCAACTCGGTGATCTTCATCAACGACGTATTTCCCAACATGGGCGGCCGCCCGTCGGTGTCGAGCCTGTGGATCTACAGCGAGAACGTCGACGCCGCATGGAAGCGCGCGGTCGATGCCGGTCTCACTGTGGTGATGCCGCTTGCCGATATGTTCTGGGGCGATCGCATGGGCAGCCTCATCGACAAGTGGGGCATCGGCTGGTCACTCGCCCAGCACGTAAAGGACATGACGGCGGCGGAACAGAAACAAGCCGCCGACGAGTTCATTGCCAGCATGCCGAAAAAATAAAAAAGAAAGGAATCAAAAATGGCTGTTCAATTGTCTCCCGGCGCCGCGCAGTGCAAT
>JAHFDU010000071.1:10619-13711 GCA_023248835.1 Myxococcales bacterium
CCGCGGTCGGCTTTCTCAAAGCTGCGTTCGGTTTTGAAGAGACCTTCGTCGACGCGGATTCCGACGGCAAAGTTCATCACGCCCGGATCAGGCTCGGCGCCGGCGTGGTGATGCTGGGCGAGACCAACGGCCCCAAAGAGCGCCCGCTACCCGAGGGTCATCTCGGTCGCTGCCTCAATCCCAAAGAGGCGGGAAGCCTAAATGCCGGCGTTTACATGTTTATCGACGCGGTGGACGCGCACTACAAAAAAGCGCGGGCAGCGGGCGCCGACATTCTGCTCGAGCCCGCCGACATGCACTGGGGCGATCGGATCTACTGCGCCGCCGATCCGGAAGGGCAATTTTGGATGTTTGCCACCCGTATTACAAACGCAGGGTCGCGTTGACGAGCAATCGATCGTCGCGGTTGGTGAGATTGGGCACGAACCCGGATGCGGCTGGGCCCTGAATGCCACTCGGGCTGGTGATGCCGCCGCGATCGGAAAAATAGGGCTGATTCGATTCACGGTGTGAATATTCGACGCGAAACAGCACCCACGGACTTGGCACCACGTCGAGCGTTACGCTGATGCCGCCGAGCAAATACGGGCCACCGCTCGGCAGCGCGTAGGGATTACCCAGCGGCAGCCGCTGAATGATCGAACCGCGGCGATCAAAAAAGAAATCGCCCCGCACTGCGGTTGCAATCCAGCTTCTCCATTCGATGCGATGGGCCAAACTGCAGCCGCCCATCCAGCCATCGGGCGTCGGCGCGCCCCGTCGCTCATAGCCAATGTCGGCAGTAAGCGAAAAGGCGGCGCTGCGAATCGAGTGCGGGCCCTGGCCGTGGTAGTAGCGCACCTGAATGTTGTTGTCGGTGTAGGGTCGCAGCGACGATGGATCACCGACCACTTCTTGGCCAATGTAGAGTGAGTGCACCAGCGACAGCCACTCGAGCGGCCGCCAGTTGAGAAAATAGCCGCCGGCGCGCCCCTCTTGCCACTGACCAAAGGTTTGCCAGCCATTGACCAACCACAATTCGATCTTGAGTCGCTGGGTGGGGAAAATTTGACCGCGCAGTCCGAAAAAATAGTAGGGCGTCGCGTCGGCGACGAAGGCGTGGGTGTACGACCAATTCTCTTGCGGCAAATAGCTCTCGAGCCCGATGTACGAAGGGAAAATCCCGATCTCGACATTGATGCCGTGTAGCGCATGAAAATGCCAGCCCACCGCCGCTTGCTGAATATATTTGAACGCCGCCGCAGTGAGAAAATAGCCGCGCGTCACCGTCGCGTCCTGCCCTGCAGTCGTCTCGGTGTTGGTGCCATATTGCACGTAGATGCGCCCGGTCGGGCCGTCGAGACCGGTGAGGTCAACCCCGAGAATTCCCAGATTGAACGAGATCTCGTTGTGTCGCGGCGCTGTCGTCGTCGGAAAAATGGTGTGATCGATCGGCTGGTGAAACTGAAATGCGTAATAGGCATCGATGTAGATCGACCAAGTCAGCGGCCCGACGGTGAGCAGCGACGGCGGCTGGCGATTCGATCCATTGAGCCAAGAAAAATCGAACTCACCAAATGGCGGCTCGAGCTCGTCGAGCCGCTTAGGCTTCTCGGGCACCGGCGGCGGCGGCGATGGTGTCGGCGGAGGTGCCGCCAAACGCTGCTTCAGCTCGCGCAGCTGTCGCTCGAGTTCGACAATGCGTTGGTGATCATCCGGAGGCGGCGGAGCCGGATCACCGAGCGCGATGGCTCCGCGCAGCAGCAGCGCACCGGCAAGAAGCAAACACCCGAGCCCCCGAACCGCCGAACATCGTCGCCTCATCTTTCGATGGAACCGAACCGGGATCCCTTTGTCAAACTTTCGAACATTTCACATGCTTGCCACGCCGGCTACAGTTCACAACTGGCTGGTGTACGACCGCAGGGCTGTGTTGTCATGACTTCTACTGGGGGGGTCTCAGGTGCTGGCTGCGTGCCCAATCGCTGTCTTTAGTTCTCTACTCGTCATCGTCGAATAACACACCGACGGAAAACTCGATCGCCTCAAACGGTTCGGCCCGCACGCGCTGGCCACGTTCGGCAGCCAGTACTTCCAAATAGCCGTCCGGGTGCCAGCGGTATACCGCGAGCGTCTGCTCGGCGGGATCGACCAGCCAATAGTGACCAATGTGGCCAGAAACTATATCATCCCCGGCCATGAACATGCGAGAAGCGATCGTCGAGCTCGAGCGCCGGCGCGCCGCAGCCAAAAAAATGGGCGGCGAAGAAAAAGTTCGCAAACAGCACGAGCGTGGCAAGCTCACCGCACGCGAGCGGCTCGATCGATTGTTCGACGAGGCAAGTTGGTTTGAGGTCGGTATTCACGGCACCCAAATGGGCGGCAGCGATCCGAACGACAAGCCACCGGCCGATGCAGTGATTTGCGGATTTGGACGCGTCGACGGCCGCATGGTGTGCTCCGCGGCGTACGATTTTACCGTCAAGGGCGGATCGATTGGCCTCACCGGCGAGACCAAAGTCACCCGACTGCGCGAGATGGCACTGCGCAGCCGCATTCCGATGGTGTGGTTCATCGATTCGGCCGGGGCGCGCATCGATCCCAAGGCGGCAACCTCGAGCGATTTCATCTCGACGTTTGCCGGCACCGGGCATCTTTTTCGCGAAGAGGTGCTGATGTCGGGAGTGGTGCCGCTGGTGGCAGCGATGGTCGGCCCTGGCGCTGCAGGTACCGCGTACATTCCTGGCCTCGCCGATTTTGTGCCGATGGTGAAGAACATCGGCTCGATGGCACTCGCTGGCCCGCCCTTGGTCAAAGCGGTCACCGGCCAAGACATCACCGAGCAGGAGCTCGGTGGATCGAAAGTTCATTGTGAAATTTCCGGCGTTGGCGACGTCGAAGTCGCAAACGACGACGACTGCATTGCTGCCATCAAAGAGTATCTCGGCTATTTTCCGCCGTCGTATAACGACAAGCCGCCGATCGCAGCCTGCAGAGATCCGATCGATCGTCGCGACGAAAAATTGCTCGACATCTTGCCTTTGTCGACTCGTCAGACTTACGACATGTACGACGTCATCAAGTGCACTGTCGACGACGGCCGCCTGCTTGAT
>JAHFDU010000391.1 GCA_023248835.1 Myxococcales bacterium
CTGGCGGGTGGCAACTGGCGAACACCCTTGAACATCGTCTCTGGCGCAGGTGTGTAGCCAAACGACAACAGCTGCGGCAGCGCTTGATGATCGGCAACGGCTGGCACACCCGACGCGGTCAGCGCTTTGATTTCGGAGGCGAAACGAAACCCGCGCCCGCTTGGAGCAGAATAAAAAAGCGGCTTTTTCCCGGCGCGATCGCGAGCCAGCAGTAAACGCCGACGCTCGGAATCCCACAGGCCGAGCGCGAACATACCGTCGAGCTTCTCGACAATGTCGGTTTGCCAAGCGCGATAACCCTCGAGAATCACCTCGGTATCGGAGCGCGATCGAAAGGTGTGTCCGAGCGCTCGCAGCTCGGCACGCAATTCGTGGTGGTTGTAAATCTCACCGTTGAACACCAGGACGATCTTCTCGTCGGCTGAGCGCATCGGCTGTGCAGCTGCGTCGCTTAGATCGACAATGCGCAGCCGGGTGTGGCCAAAACAGGCGTCTTGGAGGCGATGTGTTCCCTGTGCGTCGGGCCCGCGGTGCGCGATAGATCGCACTGCAGCGTCGAGGTCGATGTGTTCGTTAGGCGCGACAAACACCGCGCCAAAAATTCCACACATGCCTAGATCTGTTTGAGCCAGTCGTAGTTTGGCTTGCGGGTAAAATCATGCGTAGCTTCGATAAAGCGCACCGTGCCTGACTGCGAACGCATGATCAGCGGATAGCCGGTTCAACCCACATTTTCCCATCGCGTTCGAGTAGACTGCGTCGGGCGCATGACGGCAAGTCCGATATCGGTTAACTTATGTGACTTCTCTTTGTTGAAAGTGGCGAAGCCAACCCTACATTTCGGACCATGCAAACGATCGCCGCGGCGCTCGGTGGTCGAATTGACTTGGTGCTGAGCTAAGTAGAAGTACGACTTGAGGTCTGGGATTGAGTACAAAAGTCACGGTTATCGACTACGGCATCGGCAATCTGCACAGTGTGCTCAAGGCGCTGCACCACCTTGGCGCCACCGTCGAACTGACCGGTTCGCCGCAGCGAGTGGCCGCCGCCGATCACTTGGTGCTGCCGGGTGTCGGCGCCTTCTCCGACGGCATGAAAGGACTCACCGCACGTGGATTGGCGGAGCCGATCGCGCGCGCCTGCGAAGCGGGGCGCCCGTTTTTGGGAATTTGTCTCGGCATGCAGATGCTGCTTTCCGAGAGTGACGAATTCGGCAAGCACGCGGGCCTCGGCTTGATTTCCGGTCGCGTCGTCGCCATCGACGCGCAGGGGATGAAAGTACCGCACGTCGGCTGGAACCACATCGCGCCGCCCGCCGGCGGTTCGTGGCCAGACACCGCGCTCGACGGCACCGCGCCCGGCACCATGTTCTATTTTGTTCACTCTTTTGTTGCGGCGCCGAGCGATCCCAAGCATCGCCTCGCTGAAACTCCATTTGGCAATCAGAAACTGTGCGCCGCAGTCAAACGCGACAACATCACCGGCTTTCAGTTCCACCCCGAAAAAAGCGGCCCGGCAGGACTCGCCCTGCTGTCACGTTTTCTTTCGGCGTAAACTCTCTACTGCCGACGCAGTGATGGCAGGAAAATAGGCCCGAAGGATCATACTTGCGCTTGATCGCGAGCAGCTTCGAATAGTTTTCGCCCCAGAATTCCTGTTGCCAATTTGGTTCGAAATAATCCGTTTCATTGACATACGATCCGGCACCAGGCGT
Organism: Myxococcales bacterium; assembly: GCA_023248835.1. GTDB lineage: Bacteria > Myxococcota_A > Polyangia > Palsa-1104 > Palsa-1104 > JAHFDU01. The sequence continues at coordinate 1,715 of JAHFDU010000391.1, forward strand.
TGCATCACGAATGATCTTCATCGCCGCGGTGACTCGGGACCGCTGCGTTTCGCCCTCTCCTGTGGCGCCGTGAGCGGCCGCTATCAACAGCGCTGCAGCGCGATAGAGTGCTGGATTCATCGACGTCTCTCGGTCGCGCATGAGTGCCTCGGCGGAGGCGCCGGCCTGACCTTTGTTGAAATGAATTTCCAGTGGCCAATGGCGTGACGCCTCAAAAAGCGTCCGCGCAAACGAGCTCGAATGCGCGCGGTCAAACCGATCCATCGGAATCCACCGCGATTGGTACGCGTACCAATAGCTGCCGACCTCTTGCTGATTGTCCGCCCACCAGAACCGATCTTCGGGCTCACCCGGGCGTGTATCTTTGACGATGCGATCAGGCACGTGCTGCTGGAGAAAATTGTAGTCCCACACTTTGCTCGCCGGGACCACGACTGCGGCAATCTTCGCGGTGAATTTTTCTCGATGCTGATCAATCCAGGTACGAAACGGTTGCCACACATCGTCGGCCTGCTGGGCGTTCAAGGCGACAAAACTCATCGACAGGTCAAGCGAGTTGTTCGGCTTGACGTGCACCTGCTCGCCCCAGGACTCGTTCGCGAGCCGCTCTCGGTAGAATGCCAAAAAATGCTCGATCAGCTCTTTGAACGCGGCATCGGTGTTCGCGCTGATATTGCCGAAAAACAGGCCGAAATTGGTCGGCAGTGGATGCGTCATCAGAGTCACTTTCGTCACCACCCCGAAAGTTCCGCCGCCACCGCCGCGCAGCGCCCAGAAGAGATCCCGATTTTGGCAGCGATTGGCAACCAAAACCTTGCCGTCCGCAGTGACGACTTCTGCTTCGAGCATGCCGGCGGCACCAGTTCCATATTTCTTCGAGTAGCTGCCAAAGCCGCCGCCTTGAATAAAACCACCGGCGGCACCGACGGAGAGACAGCCGCCACCTTGAACATAGCGACCATTTTTTGCCGTCACCGCTTGATACGCCTCGAGCCAGCGCGTGCCAGCCCCGAGGGTGACGGCTGGAAAGCCAGCGCTGTTCGTGCAGCTCGTCGGAACAAATCCATCATGCGTGGTGATCTGCCGCATCTTGTGCGTCCAAATCAGCAGCGAATCGGCAGCGTTCGAACGGCCGAGGTAATCGTGACCGGTGCCTTTGACCACCACTCGCAAGTTGTGCTCGCGAGCGAAATTGACCACCGCCACAATGTCGTGGGCGGTTTCTGCCGCCACGGCATATGCACTCGGCGCCGCTGTCCACGCGCCGAGCCAACCCAAGGACTCGGTGCCGCCCGACTGGTCTTGGATGTAAAACGGATTCGCGCTATTGACCGGAAACTGCGGCCGTTCGAGCTTGCCGGTGAGAGTCGATCCAAATCGCTGCCACTGCACCGCCGTCGGCCAGCAGGGCAGATTCGGCGCGCAGAAAACGCGATGAGTTCGCGCGCCAACCACGTGGCCAGCAGCGCAATTGACGAACAGCAGAAGCGAAACGATGCCCACATTTCGGCCGGTCATTTTCTTCCTATTCTCATAGGCTCAACCTTAGCAACGAGCTCGTCTAGAAGGATCTTGGTGGAGAAAAATATCGCTCTGAACAAAGAAATCTGTCTCTTGATCTCCTGATCTCCCTGTAAAGAATCTGTCTACGTGAACGGTTGCGGCTAGAAACGGTTTTCCCTCGGTGATACTATAACAAAATGGCAGAGGAGCTTAAGGCGTACTACGGCCTTCCCCAAGCGGTGCGGTTCTGTAAAACCTGCGTGATTTCCAATCAGCGCCCCAATTCGACC